>CAYNLL010000418.1:0-3319 GCA_964398015.1 uncultured Opitutaceae bacterium
TACTTGCGCGAACCCCAGTCCCCGTAGGGCCCCTCCCACATGTCGTAGCCCGCCTTGGTCGAGACGATGAGCTCGTCGCGGTGGTCCGGCAGTTCCTCGCGCAGGACCCTCCCGAAGGTGGTCTCGGCCGACCCGGGCGGCGGCCCGTAGTTGTTCGCGAGGTCGAAGTGCGTGATGCCCTGGTCGAACGCGCGCAGGACAAGCGCCTTGCTGTTCGAGTAGCTGTCGACGCCCCCGAAGTTGTGCCACAGCCCGAGCGAGAGGAGCGGCAGCTTGACCCCGCTGCGGCCGCAGCGCCGGTAAAGTTCGGGATTCGCATAGCGGTCCGGGGAGGGGACGTGGCTCATAGGTGAACAGAAGGGATGGGTTTTGGGGGCGCGTTCGGCAAACCCAATCTTTTAGGAGGAGGCTTGACGGTGCCTCCCGGTGCCGGGAAGATCGCAGCCCGCATGAAAGCGGTCGTAGTTTAGGGGTAAAACTCCTGCCTTCCAAGCAGGTATCCCGAGTTCGATTCTCGGCGACCGCACCAATGCCATTGACCTCCTCGGCAAGAACGGTGACCGAGTTCCTCCGCAAGACCCAGCCTCCTGAACAATCGACCGACCGCTAGCACGGTGGCAGCAAAACGACCCCATGCCCTGGCCCCCTGGTGGGTTCCGGCGAAGCCCGCTTCCCCGGAGGGGCGGGCTGCCGCCGAGCCTGCGAAGGCCGGGGCGGAAAAGGCGGCAAGGCAGGAAGAGGAGGCAAGACGGAGGGCCAGGCAGGACGAGGCAAGGCTGCGAAGCCTTCCCACGCTTGAGAGGCTGCTCCAATGGGCCGACAGGTTTGGACCGGCGGTCCGGCAGGATCTGGAATCCGGGAAGAGGAAGCTGTTCATCCCTATGAGCCCGGAGGATTTTGCCGCGCTCAAGCTGATCGCCCGGGACGATGTGGACCAGCGCATCGGCCTTTCGTCGGTGACGAACGCGGCGAACGACCCCGCCGGTCCGGTCCTAGAGGTGACTTTGATGATCGACCCCAGGCTGGTGCAGGCGAGGTGACGGCGCCCGCGCCGCGGCGGGCCGCCGGAGTCAGATGCTCCGGAAATCGCCGCGCCGAAGGGGGAATATCGGCCTGCCGAGGCGCTCCGAGCTCACGCGCTCCAGCTCGAGCGCGACCGTGTAGTTGTGAGTGACGAACCGCAGAAGCTCGGCGCGCTGTATCCTCAGGCAGCGGGTTCCGTTGAGGGAGATCACGGTCGCGCTTGACGAGCTGTTCTGCAGCAGGCCGATCTCCCCGAAGAATCCGGTGGCGCGTATGGTGCCGATGGGGCGGCCGTGCCGCGACACCTTCGCGGCGCCCTGGAAGATGACAAAGAACTCCTCGACGGCCTCGCCCTCCTTCACGATCACGTCCCCGTGGACGAAATCGGTGACCGTTGACAGGCGCGCAAAGCGCCTGACGGCCTGGACGTGCCAGTTCCTGCACAGCGGTATCCGGCGCAGGAACGGAATTTTCAGCACCGCGTCCGCGAGCATCTCCTGCTCGATCCGCCCCGCGACGAGGTTGTCGACGGCCGCGCGCTCTATGGTGAGCAGCGTCACCGGCGTGCGCGTCGACAGCTGGTAGTCGGGCGTCACGGGATCGGCGAGGTCGTGGAGGCCGATGACGTCGCCCTCGCTCAGGACCTGCACCGGCACGCTCTTTCCCGACGGGAGCCTGCGGCGTACGGCCACCCGACCGCTTGTGATGATGGAGAGGTGCGTCGGCTCGCCGCTGTGCTCCGGCAGGGGCCTCCACGGGAGTCGCCGCTCGAGCTTCATCGTCCGGGAAAACTCCAGGCGCTGGGCGGGCTGGAACATGCCGAAGAGCGGCGAGGAGGCCAGCACCTTCAGGCGGCTCGACTCGGGCAGCTCCACCTCGCCGCCAAACCACCGCTTTCGCCAGAGGCGGAACGCCCTCCGCCACGCGCTCGCCCGCTCGCGGATCCAGCGGAAGGTCTCCCAGGCCACGTAGCCTGCGCCGAGGATCACGAGCGAGGCGCCGACCGCCGCCGCGACGCGAACGCCATTGGCCTTCCAGAACGCCAGGTCCCACGTCGGGAGGTGCGCGAGGCGGGCGAACCAGTAGAGGATGGCCAGCGCCCAGGCCATCCCATAGGCGATCTGCGCCCAGGTCTTCGGCTCGGCGATGGCGCGGCGCAGCAGGCGGCTGCGCGCGCGGGGATTGCGGTTGGGGGGAAACAGGAACGAGTGCTCGGCGTCGCTCATCGCCCGGTCCTTCCCCACGTGCAGGAACATCAGCACCGCGCCCCCCATGATGGGGCGCAGGCTCAGGGCGAGCCCCAGGAGAGGGAAGAACGCCCACTCGGGCCGGTGCCACGACGCGAAGCCCGTCGTCGCGGCAAGCACCGCGGGAACGGACAGGGCGAGCGCCTTCTGGTCCTTTGACCGCAGCATGACCGCGTCTCCGGCGTCCACCGTGAAATGCGGAGGGACGGACAGCCAGTTGAAGCGGGGCCCGTAGACGATGGCGCCCGTCGCGCGCAGCATGCAGGCGGAGATGAACTCGCCGAGGCTGGGCGCGAGCACCCAGAGGGCGACCCCGACGAGGGCGTCGACGGCCGACGCGGGCAGCCTCGGGACGAACACGAGCGCAAGGACCAGTCCGGCGACCAGGAGGACGAGAAGCGGCGTCTCGAGGTACCTGGGGCTCACGCTCCAGCGCCAGTCGTACTCGGTGACCACCTCGGGCGCCATCTCCGGCTCCAAAAGGATCCTGGCCCTGAGCGCCTTGAGGATGACCTCGTAGAACTCGCCCATGGGGAGGCATTGCCTCTCGCGGATCGCCTCGTTGAGCACCGCCGGTATCATCGTCGGATTCTGAAACTTGAGCAGGAGGAGCCACTGCTCGGGGGTCACGCGGAGGTAGGTCCTTGCCGGGACGTTCTTGAGCACGATCAAGCCGTCGACCGGCTCGCTGCACTTGATGTCGCGGGCGAGATGGAGGGTCTGCGCCGAAAGTAGCAGGTTAAGGTCCATGGTCGTCCGAATCAGCCCGGGACATTTTCATCGCCGACGGCCTCGGCCACCGCCGCGACCAGCTCGGCATTGTCGAACGGCTTTGCCAGGAAACGGTGGTCGCTGAGGTCGTCGGGCCACCACGAGACGTCGGTCAGGCGGCCGCTGATGAAGATGACGTTGAGCCCGGGGATGCGCGCGCACATCCGGCGCACGAGCTCGAGCCCGTCGATCCGGGGCATCAGGACGTCGCAGATGACGAGCAAGGGCGGCTTTTTCGCGGCATCGAGCGCGGCAAGAGCCTCCTCCGCCCCCTCGGC
>CAYNLL010000419.1:0-3314 GCA_964398015.1 uncultured Opitutaceae bacterium
GCTTCAGGTTTTGACCGCCCTTGAGGCGTTGGCGGGCAGGCAGGCCCCGCACCCATTCGCGAAGAAGTCGTTCCCCTTGTTGTCGATCAGGATGAATGCAGGGAAGTCGCGGACGTCGATCTTCCAGACGGCCTCCATCCCCAACTCGGGGTATTCGAGGACCTCAACCTTGGTGATGTTCTCCTTCGCGAGTATTGCGGCGGGCCCCCCGACGCTTCCCAGGTAGAACCCGCCGTGCTGCTTGCACGCCTGGGTCACCTGAGCCCCGCGGTTGCCCTTCGCCAGCATCACCATAGAGCCCCCGAGCGACTGGAAGAGGTCGACGTAGGCGTCCATCCGGCCAGCGGTTGTGGGCCCGAAGGAGCCCGACGCGTAGCCCGTGGGGGTCTTCGCGGGGCCCGCGTAGTAGACCGGGTGGCGCTTGAGGTAGTCGGGGAGCCCCTTGCCCGCGTCCACGCGCTCCTTGAGCTTTGCGTGGGCCGCATCCCGGGCGACGACCATCGTGCCGCTCAGCGAGACCCTTGTCGTGACGGGGTACTTTGAGAGCTCCGCCAGAATCTCCTCCATCGGCCGGTTCAGATCGATGGCCACGGCCCCGGTGTCCTTGAGGGCCCGCTCGCCCGCGGGAATGAACCGGCCGGGGTTCGTGTCGAGCTTCTCGATGAAGATCCCGTCCCGGGTGATCTTCGCCTTGACGTTGCGGTCGGCCGAGCACGACACCCCCATGCCCACCGGGCAGCTCGCCCCGTGGCGAGCCAGGCGGATGACCCTTGCGTCCAGGGCGAAGTACTTCCCGCCGAACTGGGCCCCGATCCCGGTCCTGCGCGCGATCTCGATGACCTTGGCCTCCCACGCGGTGTCGCGGAACGGCCTGCCGAGGTCGTTGCCCGTGGTCGGCAGCGAGTCGAGATAGCGGCTGGACGCCAGCTTGAGCGTCTTCATGCACGCCTCGGCGCTGGTGCCCCCGATGACGAAGACGAGGTGGTACGGCGGACAGGCCGAGGTCCCCAGGAGGGGAAGCTTGTCCGCGACGAACCTCTCGAAGCTCTTCGGATTGAGGACGGCCTTGGTCTCCTGGAAGAAGAGCATCTTGTTGGCCGAGCCGCCGCCCTTGGCGATGAACAGGAACTCGTAGGCGGCGCCCGGGACAGAATGCAGGTCGATCTGGGCGGGGAGGTTCGTGCCCGTGTTGACCTCGTTCCACATGTCGAGCGGGGCAACCTGGGAGTACCTGAGGTTTTCCTTGGTGAAGCACTCGTAGACGCCATGGCTGAGCCATTCCGCGTCGTTCGCGCCGGTCCAGACCTGCTCTCCCTTCTTGGCGTAGATCGCCGCCGTGCCCGTGTCCTGGCACATCGGGAGGATGCCCTCGGCCGAGATCTCCGCGTTCTTAAGAAGCGTCAGCGCCACGTAGTGGTCGTTGGCCGAGGCCTCGGGGTCGTCGAGGATGGCCGCCACCTGCTTCAGGTGGCCCGTTCGCAGGAGGAAGGCGCTCTCTCGAAAGGCGTTCTGCGCGAGGAACGAGAGCGCCTTGGGGTCGACCTTAAGGATCTCTCGGCCCTCGAATTGCGTCGTGGTGACTCCCTCTGCCGACAGGAGGCGGTACTCGGTGGAGTCGCCGGACAGCGGGAGCGGGTCCTGGTATTGGAAACGCGGCGTGGCCATGAAAACAGGATACCGAATCATGCGGCCAAAGTAAAGCGGCCGCGCCCCGTGGCGGGCCTATCCGGGGGCCTGCGCACGGGCCGCCTCGGCCATGGCGCGCACGGTGGGCTGGAAGCGCCCCAGGTCCGCGGGGGTGACCACCTCGCCGTTGTCGCGGCGCCACCCGCCGTAGCTCGGCCAGACGCCGCGGGACAGGAAGCAGTCCACGACCTTCGCCATGCCGGCGACGCTCAGGTACTCCTTCTGCTCCTTCTCGTCGCGGACGCGCGACACGAGGTGCGCCGGGATCGGGTGGATGCTGCCGCTGGAGACGTGAGCCAGGTCGTTGAGGACCACCAGCGGCCGCGAATCCTCGAGGGTCGTCGCGGGGCGCTGGAGCTCCCCGCGCATGTACTTGCAGTACTCGATGTGGTTCTCCTCGAGCCCGTCGAAGGGCCCGCTCGGGATGCGCTCCGTCCTCCCGTCCTTCCATGAGACCTCGACCTGGCCGCCGACCGCGTACCTGAGGATGGCCCTGTCGCAGATCACGGTCTCGGAACTCGCGCTCGCGCCGGCGCAGGCGTGGGAGAGCGCGAAGCGCAGGGTGCACCCCGTCGCGAGGTCTGCCTCCACGAAGAACGTGTCCGCCCCCTCGATCGCGTGGGCGCGGTAGAGCTCGGCGCGGACGGCGGCAATCTCGGCCCAGCTGAACAGGCCCGGGGTCCCCGTCCAGAAGAGCATGTTGTGCACGAAGTGGGCCATCGCATTGCCGAAGCAGGAGTCCAGGACGATGCGGCCGTCGAGCACCAGCCGGCCCGACCACCCGTTGCGCGCGAAGAAGCCCGACGGGCGGGGCCAGAGCGCGCTCAGCGTCCCGCCGCGGATGGCCCCGAACTCACCGGAGAGCAGCCGCTCCTTGAGCGCCAGCCTGCTCTTTTCGACGATGAAGTTGAAGCCCACGAGCGAGGATTTCCGCGCGCGGGCGTCCGCGGCGATCATCCTGTCGAGCTCCTCGTGGTCGAGGGTGGGGGGCTTCTCGATGTAGGCGGGCAGGCCGAGCGCAGTGATCGCGCTGTGCATCTCCGCGTGCAGGTGGATCGGCGTCGGCGTGGCGACGTAGTCGAGCTCGCCCCGGCAGGCGTCGAGCATCGCCCTGTAGTCGCCGAAGACCCGCACGCCGCGTTGCGCGAGGCGCCACGCCTCCTGCTCCGCCGAGAACCGGCCGAGCCGCGGGTCGCAGGCGCAGATGAGCCTGAGGATGCCGCGCTCCTCGAGCCTCGCCACCGTGTTGTGGTGGGAGCCCGCGAATCCTCCCATGCCGATAATGCCGACTCTAACGGGGGCCATCAGACAATCTTAAACTTGGGCAGGTCCTGCCCGTCGATGAGCCCGACGGGCCTCCCCGCGGCGTCCACCACGATGAGGTCGTCGATCTTGTGCGCCTCGAAGAGGCGCAGCGCGTCGACCCCGAGGGCGTCATCGCGGATCACCTTGGGGGAGCGCGTCATGAAGGTTGACACCGGCTTTGTCAGGAAGCCGGGCCCCGTCAGCGCGGAGCGCCGAAAATCGCCGTCCGTCAGTATCCCGGTCAGCCTGCCGCTCGAGGCCCGCACCAGCGCGATGCTCCCGCTCTTCGCCTTGGTCATCGCGAGGATGGCGTCCTGGACCGT
>CAYNLL010000420.1:0-3313 GCA_964398015.1 uncultured Opitutaceae bacterium
GGCTACTACGGTGGCAGAGCCAATGTGAACATTATCCGTGCCAGCACCGGCCTGGTCTATCACATTGGAACCATCGCGCCGCCTCCGCCGGTGACTTTGTCCTGCTCGGCGAGTCCGACGTCGATATTCCCGGGTGATCCCGTTACCGTCACCGCGACCCCCGGAATGCTCGATCCGAAGATGAATGTCATCTACACATGGTCCGGCTCCGGCGTTACCGGAAATGGCACCACGGCCACGGTTGCGACCGGGGCACTCGCGCCCGGCAGCTATACCGTGAAGGGCAGCGTGAAGGAAGGCAAGGCCGGCAAGGAAGGTTTGAAGCCCTGGGAAAACGCGGATTGCTCGGCCAGCTTTACCGTCAAGGCCTTCGAGCCGCCGACGATCAGTTGCTCGGCTAACCCGACCACCATCAAGCCGGGTGAAACCAGCAGCATCACTGCCCAGGGCCTGAGCCCGCAGAATCGTCCGCTCACCTATAGCTACTCGGCCACCGCCGGAACCATCAGCGGCAGCGGCGCGACGGCTTCGTTCGCATCCGCCGGAGCACCGACGGGCGCGGTCGGCATAACGTGTTCGACAACGGATGACAAGGGTCAAACCGCCACGGCGAACACCAGCGTGACGATCACTGCGCCTTACATCCCGCCGGCGCCGCACACCCAGGCACTTTGCTCCATCACGTTCGACAAGGACAAGAAGCGCCCGACCCGCGTCGACAACGAAGCCAAGGCTTGCCTTGACCAGGTTGCTCTTGATCTCCAGAACCAGGCGGATGCCAAAGCGGTTGTGGTTGGCGAGTCCGACGGCAAGGAGAAGATCGTGGTTGCCAAGGAACAAAAGGCAGCTATGAAGAACAAGCACGTCAAGGTCATGGATCCGGCCGCTGAACGCGCGGTCAACTCCAAGGAGTACCTGGTGACCGAGAAGGGCATCGATGCATCGCGTGTCAGCGTTGCAACGGGCTCGACGGACGGCAAGACGGTGGAAGATTACCTCGTGCCATCCGGTGCCACCTTTACCTCCGACGTCCAGGGCACGACCCCGGTCGACGAAACGGTAGTCAAGCCAGTTGTGCGCAAGCCGCTCGGTGCGAAGCCGCACCACAAGAAGGCAGCCGCCACCAAGTAAATTCACCGCGCGGGCCTTCCAATGGAAGGCCCGTCAGCTGAAAACTAGGTAGACGTCTCTTGTTTACACTTTGAGGCCGGCCAGGCAACTGGCCGGCCTCTCTGCTGTTGCGCCCAGGCAATTTTGGCTATTCTGGTTGTATAGATGGAGTTTCCTGTTTGAACTGTTCTTTCTCCCTTTTCGAGGCAATGGGTCGGCGACCTCTTCGTATTCTGGCCATGGCGGCCCTTGCTGCAAGTTTTGCCGGGCAAATTGCCTGCGCTGAGATTCCATGGACCACGCTCGGCCCGGACGGCGGCGACGCACGCGCCTTTGCCTTTGTTCCCGACCATCCTGACCACCTCTACCTTGGCACCACCAACAGCTGGATCTATGAATCGTTCGATCAGGGCGGTACATGGCATCGCCTTGCCGAACTCGATCCGTCTGAAGATCTGGTCATCGACAACATCGTGGTTGATGCCGCAGACGCCAACCGGATCTGGGCCAGTGGTTGGAAACCCGATAAGCGCGATGGTGGTCTTTGGGTCAGCCAGGACGGCGGCCACACCTGGAGGGCGATCGAGCGTCTGCGCGGCCAGTCTATCTTCGCTCTCGCTCAGGCGCCTTCGAATCCCCGCATTGTTTTCGCGGGGACATGGGAGGGCGTCTTCCGCTCCAGCGACTCCGGGATGACCTGGACACTGATCAGCCCCGAGGGGAGCAAGGAGATCCACGAGGTTGAATCCCTCGCGATCGATCCCAGAGATCCGGACATCGTCTACGCCGGGACGTGGCATTTGCCCTGGAAGACAACCGACGGCGGCAAGAATTGGAACAGCATCAAGCAGGGAGTGATTGAAGATTCAGATGTATTTTCGATCATCATTGACCCCGCCAAACCCAGCACTGTTTTTCTGAGCGCCTGCAGCGGAATCTACAAAAGCGAAAACGCCGGAAGCCTGTTCAAGAAGATCGAGGGAATTCCCTCCACTGCCCGTCGCACCCGCGTACTGATGCAGGACCCGAGCAATCACGAAATCGTCTACGCCGGTACCACCGAAGGCCTCTACAAGACCTCAGACGGCGGCAGGAACTTCGCGCGCATGACCGGCCCTGACGTGATCGTCAACGACGTCTTTGTCGATCCGCGCAACGCCAGCCACGTCATCATCGCCACCGATCGTGGCGGAGTGCTCTCCAGTACCGACGGCGCCGTCACCTTCGCGCCCGCCAACGAAGGCTTTTCAGGCCGTAAAGTCGAGGCCCTCCTGGTCGATCGCGCCGATCCGTCTCGTCTCTACGCCGGCGTCGTCAACGACAAATCGTACGGCGGAGTCTTTGCTTCAACCAACGGCGGCGTCACCTGGAAGCAACTGGGGGAAGGGCTCGAGGGCCGCGACGTTTTTGCGCTCGCGCAAGACGCCGACGGCGCCATCTGGGCTGGAACAAGCCGTGGCATCTTCGCCCTGACCGGGTCTTCGCCAGGCACACCCTCAACCTGGCAGCCGAAGAACCTCATCGCCAATACAGTGGTCAAAGCTGCCACGGAGACGCACGCCGGCAAGCGGATCAATATTGAAAAGCAAGAGAAGGCCGCGGTTATTGAACTGCAAAGCCGCGTTCAGGCGCTCGATCTCTCCGGCGATGTCTGGGTCGCCTCGACCACCTATGGCATTCTCACCAGCCGGGACAAGGGCGCGAGCTGGCAAGGCGGCCTGGTGATGGGTTCGGGCGACTACCTGTCCGTCACTGCCCACGGAACCAACATGGCCGCAGCCCGCTCAGAGGGCGTCGTCTTCTCCAGCGATAGCGGACGGAGCTGGATGCCCATGTCCATCCCCACCATGCTGACGCGCATTCATCGCGTCGCTTTTTCTGAGGATGGAACCCTTTGGCTCGGCGCGCGTGAGGGCGTTTACTTTACGCGCGACAGCGGCAAATCGTGGCTCTGGATGGAGCGATTCCCGTTTCGCGATGTGGACGACCTCTGCTTCGACCCGCATACCGGCAAAATCCTCGCCAGCTCCCGCTCCAGCGACCAGATCTACGCGATTAACCCCAAAACCCTGGCCTGGAAGTGGTGGCAGACCGGCTACCGTATCGGCCTGGTTCGCGCCGCCGGAGAGCGCGTCGTCGCCGCGTCCCTCTTCGACGGCGTTTTGATCGAGCCCACCGCGGCTCTGGCCGAATCCGGCGGAAA
>CAYNLL010000421.1:0-3310 GCA_964398015.1 uncultured Opitutaceae bacterium
CAGAAGATGTCCAGCTTGGTGAAGGGCGGGTCCATGATCAGGTTCTGCTGCGCGAAGACCACCATTGCCCGGATCTCCTTGTTCACGCGGTAGCCGTTTTCCTCCTTCAGGAAATACCGATCAAGGCGGGCCGGGGAGATGTCAGCGGCGATATTCTTGGGGTAGAGCCCCAGGCGCGCCTTGGTGATCGCGTCCCGATCGAGGTCCGTCGCATAGATCTGGAGCGACAGCTCCTTCCTGGTCTTTAGGCGCTTGTGCGACTCCTTGAACAGAATGGCGAGGGAATAGGCTTCCTCGCCGGTTGAGCACCCGGCGACCCAGGCCCGCAGCGCCGTCCCTGGGGGCCGGTCCGCGAGCAGGGCCGGAAGGGCCTTCCTTTCAAGCTGGTCCCATGCGGCGCGGTCCCGGAAATAGCTCGTGACGCCGATCAGGAGCTCCTTGAAGAGGATCCCAAGCTCCTGGGGGTTCTCCTGGAGGAACCGGACATAGGTTGCGATCCTGGCCACCTTGTGGATGCCCATGCGGCGCTCAACCCGCCGGTAGAGGGTGCTTTGGCGGTAATGCGAGAAGTCCTGGCCCGTGCTCGAGCGCAGGAGGATGATGACCTTGTCGAGCGCGCTCACCACCTTGTCCTCAAGCGGAATCTCGATATTCATCGCCTGGGGCAGGCGCCGCAGGCAGTCGACGAGCTTGAAGGCCAGATCCTCGACCGGTGCCGCGAAATCGGCTAACCCGGATTCCATGGCGCTGCGCGGCATGGAAGCGAACTTCGCCGACGAAGGCTCCTGCACCAGGACCATTCCCCCATGTTCCTTGATCGCCCTGATCCCCAGCGTCCCGTCGCTGCCCATCCCGGAGAGGATGACCCCGACGCCGAACTCGTGCTGGTCGGCGGCAAGCGAGCGGAAGAAGAAGTCGATCGGCAGGCGCAGCCCGCGCGGAGCCACAGGGCGGAGCAGGTGAAGCCTCCCGCGAAGCATGGACAGGTCCCTGTTCGGGGGAATGACGTACACGCAGCCCGGCCGCACTAGGGTCCCGTCCCTCACCTGCTCCACCTTCATGGTGGTGGCCCGCTGCAGAAGTTCGGGCAGCATGCCCTTGAGCGTGGGGTCCAGGTGTTGGACCACGACGAACGCCATCCTGCTGCCCGCCGGCACGTTGCCGAGGAAGACGGCCAGGGCCTCCAGGCCTCCTGCCGACGCGCCGATGCCGACAATGGCGAACGGTGATTTTGCATTCGGGGAGGCCGTGCGCCCCTTCACGGCCCGTTTGGCAGACTGGAGCGCTGCTGGTCTTGAATGGGCTCGGTTTTTCATGATCCGCATCCCGAGCCGACGCGCTTTGCCTGCACCGGTATGCTCTTCAAGTAATTCCATAAACGGCGGTCTGTCGAGCGCGACACTGGGCGGCGGCCGGGGCATGGGGTGTTCACCCCATCCCGCTGCGGGAAGGGGTCGATTGCCGCGCCGCGCGTTGACCGGTCGGCCGGGTGTCCGTTGGGACCCTCGCGCCGGCCTGATTGCAAGCACCCCGGAGGTCGAATGTCCGATTCGGTTCATCGAAGGCGCCTCCAGAGCCCCTCGTAGGCGGCGAGCCGTTCCTGCCGGCCGCCCCCGTTGGTGTTGAGTTCAGAGCGGAGGCGTCGGTCCGCGTCCGGGTCGCGCCCGGCCCCCTGGCCCCAGAGGAGCAGCGCCAGCGCGTGGAGGACCCTCTGGCGCGGGTGCCGCCACGGGCTCGGCCTCGCCCGGAACCGGGTGCCGTCGGCCCGTAGGTTGAGCAGGAGGCTGAGGAACGGGGACGCGCCGGGCCACTTGTCGCACGCGTCAAAGGCGTAGGCGCGCGCGGAGAGGAATGTCCGGCCGAGGCGGCGCGATTCGATCCAGAGCCAGCATCCGAGCGCAAGCGATGAGACCTCCGCGTGGCGGGCGGCGAGCGAGGTGGGCGCTTCGGCCTCCGTGTCGGGATGGAGCTTGAATTCGACGCCGGCGGCGTGGTGCCGGAATGCCGCGTCAAACAGATCGGAGCACCCCTCCTCCGCGAGGATCCCCAGCCGGCGATGGCGTTCCCCGCAGCTCCAATGGTACCGCCCGTGCGCCGTCAGAAGCGCATCGCCGCACGCGAGCTGCGCCTTCGCCACGTTTCGCCTCACAAAATCGGAGTCGGCCTGCGTCAGGGGGTCGCGCTCGAGGCGCTCGCGGGCGAGCAGAAGGCCGGAGCAGCGGTTCATCATCAGGCGGGTCGCCTCCGACCTGGGAATCTCCTCGGGATGGGAATGGCGCCCCCAAACGGGCAGAAGATCCGCGGGCGCTCCCCAGAGCAGCCGGTGGCCGGCCGCGAGATCGTAGGAGAACATGCTCACCGGCCCGCAGGAGATCTCCGACAGGGAGGTGACCTTGAACTCGACCTCGACACCGGCAAGGTGGGTAAGGATGGCGCCGAGCGCCTCCAGCCTCCGATGGAGGCGGGCCTCGTTGATGTGGCGGTTTCCCCTCACGGCGACATAGAGCTCCAGGTCGTTGTAGGGTAGGTCGCCGGCCGCGCGGCCCCGGAGAACCCCGCCCTCGCCCCGGCCGTAGCCGCCGCCGAGGATCACCGCCTGCAGGCGCTGCGCCGGAATGAGTCCGCGGACGCCGCTGACAATCCGTGCGCACGTGCGGCCGAGGTGCTGCTCGAGCGCGTCGTCTCCGTCGAGCGTGTACCGTCCAGGCGGGGCGGCGTCTTCCGCGGCGGGCGCGCAGAACGTGGTTTCCTGGCTCTCGGCGAGAATCATAGCACGTGGTCGACCCGGTGCATCTGCCAGCCCGCGCTGAATCCGTGACGGCGGCCGAGGCGCTGCTGCCACCGGACGCGGAGCGCGCCCCCGGCCTGGCCCATGCGGCCCTTCCTGATGCAGTAAAGAAGGTCTCCGCAGGCGTCGCGCACCCATCCCAGGAGGGGCGAGGGGTGCCTGGCCTGATCCGCTCCCGGGCCCGGCCACACCGCGGCAAGCGCCCACGCCTCGCCAAAGCTGCGCGTGTAGGCCTGGCGAGGGGTGTAGTTGTGGGAGTGCATCACGATGGAGGTGGGGCAGTAGGCGACGCGGTAGCCCGCCGAGCGGCACCAGCGCGTGTATTCGTCATCCTCCGAATACTGCATGGCCTCGTTGAAGCCGCGGAGCGACCAGACGTCCCGGCGCAGGCCGCTGCTCACCATGCTGAAGAAGTGCTCCCAGCGGCTCGATTCTCGGTCGGCGCCGAAGCAGCGTTCGTAGTCCCGCGCAAAGGACGCCTTGCAATCGCTCCGCGGGACCTGGCGGCCGAACACGGCCGCC
>CAYNLL010000422.1:0-3302 GCA_964398015.1 uncultured Opitutaceae bacterium
AGACGCGGAGGGGGGCTGGGGAATCGCGGACGGGCACTGGTTAGTGTAGCAATGGGCTTGAGGTGAGCTGAATTCGGGGGTTGACCCCTGGGTATGTTTTTGATTTTGCTGTTGGGGTTGTGGGGTAGGGCCTTAGGAGATGCGAGATATCATATTTGGAACTCAACTGACGGCACGGATGGCAAGGCGCTCCTCGATTGGGCGGTGACAATCTCGGTACTTCTCGCCGCTGCAGCACCAGCACTCCTGCGATGGCCGAATGGTACGCAAGTGCTCCGAAAACCCCGTCGGCGCTACCGGGCCGGGCCAATACCCTACCCATCGACGAGGGCGCCGAAGCACTACGCAGGCGATGGGATCGGTCTGGATGCGCGGGAGTACATCCAGGATCAACTCACCCGGCGCCGGAACACCGACCGGATTCCCATGTTCAACCCTGGTATGGAGCCAAATGAGATGCCTGCCGAGATAAGCGGACGTCTGGTCAAGGAATTGAACCATCCGGGGCCACTCCGATCGATAGCTGAAGGCAGCGCCGGAGTAGATGCACAGCGCAGGCAGTTCCTGCCTCCCAATACGAATGTTTTTGTCGTGCCTGAGATGGGGATTCGGATTGCAATAGTGCGAAATCTCCGGCCGTAATGCATAAGCCCGAGGATGCTCCTTGCCTTCGAATTCGAGTACGAGCAAAGTGAAACGCGTCTGCATATTGACCAACCACGGATCGGCCCAATGTGGTGTGTCGGCAGGCGTGCGAGCGTCGATTGTGCCCTCTACGACATCGAAGGACTTCCCGGCTTCTAAACAACGAAGGAATCGGCGCGCAACGGCATCATCGATGAACGGCTGCACAACGCCGGTCCACGCTGCGACCGCGCCAGAGTCCGCTGGGGCCGGTGCTCTCCCAAATTGGGGGTAATCAGGAATTCCCGGCGCCGCATTCAGCGGCGCCGGGATAGAGACAGGTGAGGCGACTTGAGGTGAGCCCATTACGCGCCCCAATCCGCAAACCCGGGAGGCATGGTACCGTGCGACGCCGCCGCGACGACAGTCCGCTTGGAACCAGCCGGCTCCTTTTTGATCGGCGGACATTCCGGCAACGCCAGCAAGTTGTTCGGGATCTCGCCATCGGCTTCCGTTTTGATGTACCTGCGCCCCTCGTGCAGCGCAACGATTACCCAAACGCGATGTCCCACGGGCCGCTCGACAAAAAAACTGTCCGTGCCCTTGTCGATGGAGTTGATGGCTTCGTCCTCGGTGAAGCGCCTGTGGAGACCGGTGCCGACTTCGACACATCCGATGGAAACAATTCGCTCGTATAGCGAATGCTTTTCCCTACACGTGACCTGAAAGGTAGCCATACGGCCCCTCCTCATTACGGGAAACAAGGCCGGAGGCCCGTTTCAGTTGGGGTTCACCGTATAGGGAGCCGCGCACGACCCGCGAAAAGATGCGTTATGATCGCGGTGGGTAACACTTCGCTTGCGGAGTGGACGGTGAACGCTCTGTTCGCCACCTGGGCCGACAGTGCTTAGAACACTGTCGGCCTTCTCCTCGACCTAGGGCCCACTTGTTGCTAACTGCATTCTGCTCGCGACTTGACCTTGTGTCAATCACTGCGATCGGACGAAGAAAAGGCAAAAAGTGGATATCTTCATGCAAAATCGAGAAGAACACAAATGGATGCCCGGCAAGCAGATGCGCAAGCGCAAGTTTTACGGGGCAGAGTGTCAACTACAACTTGACATTTTGACTTAATCAGGGTAGTCTTCGAGACAGGTGTTGATTTGTGGAAATCTCCACTGACCGTCTGAATGGCCTATTCGGTTCCAAGCTCGCAAGCCTCCGAAGAGCGAAGGGGGTATCGCAGTCAGAGCTCGGAAAGAGGATGGGGCTTTCTCGGACGACCATTGCGAACCTCGAACGGGGTGTTCAAAACGTACAACTGCATCAGGTATTCACGCTCGCTCACGCGCTTGACGCGGACCCTAATGTCCTCATACCAACTTGGGACGAAGTAGTGCCGGAGAACTCTCCACAGGTCGATCTTTTGGAGATTCTCCGCAAGACGTTCTCTAGCGCGCTTGGAGGTCCGAAATGAAGACCCGCGCAGAAATTGAACAGCTTGTCAGATTGCTGCTCGCGCAACATCACGTTCAAGGGCCGCCCGTGCCAGTGAGATCAATTGCGACCGCACAGGGGCTACAGGTCGTCGACACATCCATGGACAACGATGTCTCGGGAGCGCTGATGCGCTTTAACGGTGCAGCTGTCATCATGGTCAATCAGAACCACCACCCGAACAGGCAACGTTACAGCGTCGGCCATGAGCTGGCGCACCATTTTCTGAACCACGAGGGCGAGAGAGAGCACGTCGATTGGCAATTCACCGTTCTTCGTAGGGACGGAAAGTCCTCTGAGGGAACGGATGCTAATGAGATCGAGGCCAACTTTTTTGCGGCGAATCTCCTGATGCCGAAGGATTTCTTGCGAAGGGATGTGGCTCAACTCGCCCGGTTCAATGGCGAGGCGGCACTTGGAGAAGCGGACATTAAGAAACTCGCTAAGCGCTATGAGGTCAGTACGCTTGCGATGAGCTACCGGCTCGTCAGCCTAGGGCTCATCGACCCGAACAGCCAGGCTAACTCACTCATGTAGAGCGGACTGCGAGTCGGAGCGCGAATTGGCTACACCAATAAGCTTCTGGTCACCGAGTCATAAGCCGCCCTTCACTTTGTGTTCCAGGAAATTTTTTGCAGGTGGCTGGGCCCGAGCCTTCACAGCAGAGGCCGGGGCTACTGGTGTTGTTCGTTTCCTTCAGGAAAAGATCGACAAAGGAGGCGTTTGGTACTCAGGGGCTAAAGCCCGGCACTTTTTGGGGTCCTTTCGGCATGGCTAAAAGCCATGCCCCTTCACTTTTTCGTGGTGAGGGGAAGTCATTTGCGGGCGTGGGGCCTTCGGTAATCTTGACCCGCAAAAGGGGCGGTGAGAGGAACAGAAGCAGGCCTCCGTTCGACGCGCACCTCGCTACGCTCGGAGCTTGCTCAGGGAAGGCTCTCGCTCCGCTGCACCCTCGGCGCTCCGCTCGGGATGACACGTCAAGGGTTCTGCATTTTGCCCTCGCCGGGAAGAACGTCATCTGATGTACTGCGCGGCGAGCCCCCATCGGTAATCTTGACCTTGTCGGAGAGGCGCGGCTAATCTCCGGGCAGGAAAAGCAGGCAATAGGCAATAGAGAATAGGCAACAGGGAATAGGCAACAGGGAATAGGGAATAGAACAGACGGCGACCTGGGATTAGCA
>CAYNLL010000423.1:0-3294 GCA_964398015.1 uncultured Opitutaceae bacterium
CACTGGGAGCGCGTGCGTCCATAGCGCACCGGTGAGGATGATCATCGGCGGATAGTGCAGGAGATACCAGCCATACGAGACGCGACCTACCGATCGCACCGGCCTTAACCCCAAGAGGTGGCCCGCCCCTGAGCCCGAGGCGCCACCAGCAATGACCGCGGCAGCCCCGAGGACCGGGAGAAGCGCTGCCGTCCCAGGGAAGGGTGTCGACGAGGTGAACCAAAATGCGCTGATCGCGATGGCGCCAAGTCCGGCATAGGCCGTTGCGGACCCGTACGCCTTGGGCAGCCTCGCCATTTGCGGCGCGAGCGTGGCCACAATTGCCCCCACTCCGAGTTCCCAAGCCCGGGTGAACGGCGAGAAGTAGGCCCACGACGGCGACGAGCGCGTCTGCATCAGCGACCAGACAAGTGAAGTTGCGGTCGCGATGACTGCGACGGCAGCGACGCGCCATCGGAGCTGGATCCGCGTGAACACTGCGCCGATGACCAACACGAGTGTCGGCCATACGATGTAGAACTGCTCCTCGACCGCAAGCGACCAGTAGTGCTCGAGCGGCGACGGAGCCCGCGACTGCTGGAAGTAGCCTCCCACGGATGCGAAATGAATGTTCGCTGTGAATAGCGCTGCCCAGCGTCCATCCTGAGCTAGCTGTGCGTATTGGAGGAAGTTCTGGATGAAGTACGAGGCGAGAACAGACAGGCCAATCACGAGCATCGCCGCCGGAAGGATCCTTCGCGCCCGACGGGCATAGAAGCCCGGGATCGAGATCCGGCCTCGCAGGTCGTGCTCTCTCAGAAGAAGACCGGTAATCAAGAAACCAGAAATGACAAAAAAGACGTCAACTCCGATGTAGCCGCCGGACAACCAAGCCACGCCCGCATGAAAGAGTACGACGGCAACGACGGCCACGGCTCGTAACCCTTCGACATCGGGACGAAACCTCAGGTCGACACCGCCGGGTGCATCTGCCGGAGGGTGTGGCGGGAGTCTGTCTGTGTCCGCCGGCGACTCGGTTGTCTCTCCCATACGAGCTCGGCCCTCTCGTCGGCGCTACAGCGCGGCCGTGTCGCGGCCGCTCCGAACCGAAACTCTAATTGATGAGCTTGCGGCGCTCGTAAGCTTCCTGGAATTGGTCGGGATGACCGCGAGACCTTCCTCGAGGACTTGCCGACGGCCGTCGAAGGAATGACGGCCGTCGAGAGCGGGGACTACTGGCACTACTGCGTGGCCCGGAATCGAGAGCGCTCGCTCGGTCACAGCTGACCCGAGGCACTCGAGAACCCGAGCCGTTTGTCCTACGGCCGGTCTGGGACTTGGCTACGGCGCTTCAGATCCTACTTGTCCGCCCCTGGCGGCGAACTGAGTGCCTGATTAACCCAGCCGGGTACTCTGGGCAAGAAGAGCGGCGAGCTTATGAGGTGATTGCAGTCGATTCCGAGAACGAGAACGTGGTCGGTGGCTTTCCGATCGATCCGCAGGCCTGGCCACGTCGCTTGCGGGTCCTGATGGTTGGCCCATTTGGGCCCGAGCGCGACGGCATCGCCCGCTACAGCTCCGAGCTCGTGTCACAGCTGAGACTGCAAGACATCGACGTCAAGGTGGTAACGCCTCGCCCCTCGAGCGCGCGAGAGACTCCGGACTGTTTAGGCAATATGGCAGGGAGCCTCCGCGACCTCCGCGTGCTCAGAGAACGGATCGCGGACTGGTCGCCGGACATAGTCCATCTCCAGTTTGCTGTAGCCGCATTCGGCGCTCGTCTACCCGTGCTTCTCAGGCTGCTCGGCAGTATCCCGGGTCGGCAGGTCGTGACCGCGCACGAGGTCACCCGGGATCTCGAGCGTATGGGATGGCTCGGTCCGGTCGTGTACCGGCGTATCGTGGCAAGAGCCAGCTGCGTGATGGTCCACACGAAGGGCGCGGCCAAGGCGCTCTTGTCGATCAGCCCCGAGACAAAGGTGGAAGTCCTCCCCCATCCCGTCCTCCCGGCTCCGCCGGAGAGGACCAGTGAGGCCGAGCTGCGACTCCGATTCAACCTGGTACAGCGCGAGGTGATTCTGATGTTCGGTTTCATCCATCCGCAGAAGGGTCTCGATGACCTGGTCAGAGCCTTCTCGGAGGCCAGAAGGACTTGCGGCGGCAGTCTCGACCGCTTAACGCTTGTAGTGGCAGGCGATGTGCGCCGCCGCTCAGGCCTATTCAGGCTGATGGAGGTCCCGGACCGTTTGCACGCGGCGCAGATGAGAAAGCTGGTAAGGCGACGCGGGTTGGAGGATGCGACAGTTTTCACCGGCTACGTCGCCAATGACGACATCGCCGGCTGGTTCAAGGCTGCCAACACGGTGGTGCTGCCCTATCGCAAAACCGAACAGAGCGGTGTGCTCAGTCTCGCTCGTGCCTTCGCCGCGCCTGTGATTGTGAGCGATGCCGGCGGTTTCGGGGAGGAGGAAGGCACCGTTTGGACGTTCCGGGCGGGCGATGTGAACGCACTTGCCGTGCTGTTGTCGCGCCTCGACCTGCAGCGCCCGGTGAGGGCTTCGGCGGCGGGAACATGGGATCTTCCATCTTTCACTCTCGCGACCTGCGCCATCTACCGGGACTCGCTCACGGCGCTCTCCGCGCCGGGAAGCTGACTGTTCAACGGACCGCGGCACCTTTATCTTCTCGGTCCGATGCCAATGCCAGGCCGTCCCGCGCCGGACCCGCGACGTTATCCAGCGGCAGGGCCGTTGTTTGTGGTCTCGTCATCACGCACCTTGCTGTCCGCCTTTGGCGGGCTGATGAGAGGGCCGCGCGCGGAGCTTCGGAGCCGAGCGAATTGGCGGTTGACCGAAGGCGGTACTCCAACTACGAGCCGATCACGCCGACGCGGGAGGAGGCCAACGCCTTCTCTGAGGATTGCCCACGCGATACGCATTCGGCATCTTCTCATCGCGTGCCAGAACGAGGTCTGGACGAGGTGACGATAGTCGAGGGCGTACTCCTCCATTGGGCGGTGAGGCGGCACCGGACGAGATGAGTCTCGCCAGACCTGCCGAAGGGCCCTTATGGTCACGAGATCGTTCGTCGGGTTCACCTTCGTGTTGTTGCCTGCGTGCTCACGCCTGAAGGCCAGGCGTTGGTTGATGTAGTGCCACTCCGTGTATCTGGCCACGTTGATCGCCATGACCCAGTCCTCGGCGCAGGTGTAGCTCACCGGAAAGCTCCCGGCCTTGACCAGTACGTCCCGCCGTATCGACGCTGTCAGGATGTTCTCCCGGTTCTGGCCGAGCAGGAGATCAAAGCTGCGCCCTG
>CAYNLL010000424.1:0-3291 GCA_964398015.1 uncultured Opitutaceae bacterium
TCGGGATCGGGGTCACCGACCGTGTGCTCATGTTCGAGAACAGCTACTACTCGGTCATCACGCCCGAGGGATGCGCCGCGATCCTCTGGAAGGACGCCGCGGCGGCCCCGACCGCGGCCGCCGCGCTCAAGGTCGACGCCGACGACCTGGAGAAGCTCGGGGCCGTGGACGAGGTCATCCCGGAGCCGCTCGGCGGGGCGCACAACGACCCCGCGCAGGCCGCGGCCGCGCTCAAGTACTCGCTCCACAAGCACCTGAACGACCTGAGGGCGCTGGACTTGGACAAGCTCGTCCAGACGCGCTACGAGCGGTACCGGCACATCGGCACCTACGAGGAGGACGGGGTCATCCGCTCGTGAGCGGCCCGGGCGCCTGGCGCCTGACCGTCATCAGCTCGATCCGCGTCGCGCGGGCCATCGACGGGTCGATCTCGACGAGGGCCGCGGACATCCGCACGTCGCCGGTGGCGACCTCGAAGCGCCTCGGCATCCCGTCCATGAACCGCGAGACGACGGGCGCCACCTCGCGCCCCAGGACGCTCGCGTAGGGCCCCGTCATGCCGACGTCGCACATGAAGGCCGTGCCCTTGGGCAGCACGCAGGCGTCCGCCGTCGGCACGTGGGTGTGCGTCCCCAGGACGGCCGTCACGCGCCCGTCCAGGTGCCAGCCGAGGGCCTGCTTCTCCGAGGTGGCCTCGGCGTGGATCTCCACCACGATCGCGTCGGCCTGGCCCTTCAGGCGCTCCACCATCCGGTCCGCGCAGGCGAAGGGGTCCTCCGCCTTCATGTTCATGTACTGCCTGCCGAGGACGGTGAAGACGGCCAGCTTGAAGCCCCTCGACTCGACCACGACATGGTCCCATCCGGGGCAGGCCGCGGGCAGGTTCGCCGGCCGGCACACGCGGTCCATCTGGACGATGTCGGTCTCCCACCCGCGCTGGTCCCAGACATGGTCGCCCAGCGTCACCGCGTCCACGCCGCTCTCGAGCAGCGAGCGGGCGATCAGCCCGGTGATCCCCGAGCCGGCGGCCGAGTTCTCGCCGTTCGCGATCACGAAATCCAGGCCGGCCTCCCGCCTGAGCCTCGGCACCCGCTCCTCGACGATCTCGCGCCCTGGGCGCCCGACGATGTCGCCGATGAAGAGGAGCTTGAGCACCCCGGCACGGTTGGCCGAACGCGCGGGGGCCGCGACCTTTTTCTGGAGGCCGGGGCCGCGCTACGGCGCAAGGTCGGCCGACGTCCCGGGGGGCGCGCCGCCCGCCTCGGCCTCGAAGCGGGCGACGATCTCCCCCACCGCCCCTTTCGCGGTCGCGATCGGGACGCGCGCGGAGGCGCCGGCCGGCAGCTCGCCCCTCGCCGCGGCCGCCGGCGACGAGAGCTCGAAGCGGCACGCCTGCGCGCCCGCGTTGCGCAGCTCGACCTGGAGGGGCTCGTCCGTCCACGCCCGCACCAGCAGCTCCGTCGTCGCGGAGCGGGCGTCCGCCGAGGAACGCCTGCGGTAGACGACCGGCCGCGGCGCCTCGCCGGGCCGAAGCGACCTGTACGCGGCGAGGCTGAACGGGCCGGCGGCGTCGCCGCGCGCGAGCCACGTCCTCCCCATCACGTCGCCCTCGCGCCCCATGAAGAGCGAGGCGGGGACGATCAGCCACCCGCCCCGGCCCGCCATCACCTCCTGCGCCGTGCGCCGCCCGGGGTCGGGCATGGTCTCGGGCCTTACTTGCCGCCCCGAGGGGAGGCGGTAGAACGCCGCCACGGGCTGGTTGTAGGCGAGCGACGGGCGCAGGGGCTCGCCGGGCAGGTCGAGCGACGCGGCCCATTCGCGCCAGCGCGCGAAGAAGTAGTACCCGGGCGAGCGCTCGGGCTGCGTCGCCGCGAGCCAGCCGGACTGCGGCGTCGAGGCCGTGACGCTCCAGCCCACCCCCGCCGACGCCAGGAGCGCGAGCGCCCAGGCGATCGCCCGGGGGACGCGCGGCAGCCCCTGCATCGCCCAGGCGGCGACCGCCGCCATCCACGGGGCGACCAGGACGTAATAGCGGAACCCGTAGGGATGCCACAGCTGCATCGCGTGGAAGAAGAGCCAGAAGACGGCGATGCCCGCGCTCCACGCGAGCACGGTGCCCGCCCCCCGGCGGCGCGGCCCGGCCGCGGCGGCCACGGCCCCGGCGGCGAGCCCGGCGAGCGCGAGGACCCCGAACGTCGCCTTGTCCGCGTCCCTCTCGGGGCGGCGCAGGATGTCCTGCACCGTCCGGCGGCGGTCCAGCCGGTCGTAGCTGAACGCGTCGTGCTCGGGCAGGCCCCGGGCGAGGGCCTCTCCCACCGCGGCCGAGGCGGGCCCCAGGCCCGGCGGCTGGGAGTTCGGGTCGAAGAGCTGCGCGAACGAGGTCTCGAGGTTGAGCCGGAGCTTTGCCCCGCGCTCCCCCGGGGGCGTCTCGCCGTGGTGCATGCTCACGAAGTCGGCCGGGCCGAACGGGCCGCCGTAGGCCCGCCAGTTGCGCACGAAGACCGGAAGCGCGAAGAGCGAGGCGGAGAGGGCCGCGGCGGCCAGCGTGGTCGCCCAGGCCCTCGCGCCCTGCCTGTGCACGAGGGCCTCCCAGGCCACCCAGACCGCCGCCCCCGGCGCCAGGTAGAAGAGCGTCCCCTTCGAGCCCAGGGCGAGCCCGGCGGCGAGCCCGCCGAGCACCGAGCCCTCGCCCCGGGCCGCCGCGCGGGCCCAGAGGCAGTAGGCCGCCGCCAGCTCGCCGGCGGCGAAGAGGTCCGTGTCCGCCGCCGCGAACTGGAGCACGACGTTCGCCATCGCGAAGAGGAGCGCCACCGCGCCGAACGCGGCCAGCCGCGGCAGGCCCACCTGCCTCGCGAGGCCGAAGGTCGACGCCATCAGGAGCGCGCCCCCGTAGGCCTGGACCAGCTCCGCCGGGAGGAACCCGCTGGGCAACGGCCCGAGCAGCCAGGCCATGCACAGGTCGGGCGCCACCGGCATGTAGTTCTGCCGCGGGTCGTTCGCGGCGTAGTGGGCGAGCGTCCCGTCCTGGAGCCACTGTGAGACGCGCGGGATGCGGTAGCACAGCGCGTCGTAGATCCCCGGCTGCGCCATGGCGGCGAGCCCCGCCAGGAGCGCGAACACCGCGAGCAGGGCGAGCGCCGCCGCCGCCTCGGCCCTTTCCCGCGAGAACCAGCCCTGCGCGCGCGCGCGCAGCTCCCGGAGCGCCTGCGCGTCCCCCCTGAGGCGCCGCCCCCTCGCGGCGGCCAGCAGGCCCAGGGCCGCGGCGTGCGCCGCGGCGAAGCCCGGCGCCCC
>CAYNLL010000425.1:0-3291 GCA_964398015.1 uncultured Opitutaceae bacterium
ACCAACGCCTACACCCACGCCCCGCTCATCTACGCCAACGGCAAGCAGAACATCGGAATTGTCGGGCGCGGCGTTCTCAACGGCCAGGGCCACAACTGGTGGTGGCGCAACGGTCAGTACGACCCCGCCCGCTCCGCCGAAGCCCGCCCGGCGATGGAGGCCTGGCTCAGCCTCTACAAGCGGATCGAGGAGGGCCAGGCACCCGGGCCCGAGGAATATCGCCTCGCCGCAGAGTACCTGCGCCCGAACCTCGTCCAGCTCAATGGCTGCCGCAACGTCATCGTTGAGGGCGTGACGCTCACCGAGTCTCCGATGTGGCTCCTCCATCCCCTCTACAGCGAGAACGTGTCGATCCGCGGGGTCACCTTCATTTCGACGGGGCCCAACGGCGACGGCGTGGATGTGGATTCCTGCAGCGATGTCCGGATCTCGGACTGCTTCTTTAGCACGGGCGACGACTGCATCGTCCTGAAATCGGGCCGCGACGCCGACGGGCGCCGCACCGCGCGTCCGACCGAGCATGTGACGATCACCAACTGCGTGATGTACAAGGGCCATGGGGCCGTGGTCGTCGGCAGCGAAACCTCCGGGGGCGTCCGCGATGTCGTCGCAAGCAACATCGTTTCCCGCGGGACCGACCGCGGCATCCGCATCAAGAGCGTGCGGGGCCGCGGAAACGTCGTCGAGAACCTGAGGTTCGACAACTTCGTGATCGACGGGGCCACGGAGGAGGCGATCGAGATCACGACCCTCTACCGCGACGAACCGGCGGAGCCCTTCTCCGAAAGAACCCCCGTCTTCCGGAACTTCGCCTTTAGCAACATCACCATCGTCGACGCGAACCGCGTGGCGTCGATCCAGGGCCTGCCCGAGAAGTCCATCGAGCAGCTTCGCTTTAGCGACATCACCGCCAGCAGCCGGTCGGGCTTTGCCTGCGACCATACCTCGGATATCGAGCTTCACAATGTCAGGATCGACGCCGGCGCCGGCAGCGCCTTCGCCTTTGAGCATGTCCTCGGCCTCCAGCTCGACGGCGTGACGTCGATGACACCGCAAGCGGATGCTCCGGTGCTGGACCTGCGCGATTGCCGCGATGTATGGCTGCACTCCTCGCGCGCCGCCCCGGGCACCGGCGTCTTCGCAAAGGAAACCGGGGCCGCTCCCGGAAGCCTGCAGCTCACGGACAACAACCTGACAGCCGCCAAGGTCGCAGTCTCCCCGCCATTGCCCTGACCCCGGGGCGGCGACGCCCGCCCCCGATTCCCACCGGGCACGGCCGCCGGATCACCGGCCTGTCGCTGGCATGCCAGAGCGAAGCAGCGCCAGCCCCTTGGGGCTAACGGATACGACCTGGTCGCCGTCGGGGTCGTAGTGAATGAGGCCGTCGGCACAAGCGTCCTCCCAGATCGACAGCCGCGGACATGTCGTCCGCCAGGCATCGAGCACCTCTGCGCGAGTGCGGGGCTGATGGGCTATCCACTCGAGGAGTTGAAGTGTGAGGGCGTGCGCGGGCTCGGCCATGATGCAAGACGATTGGCTCTCTTCCCGGGTCTTGGCGAAGGAGGCGGCCAACGCCCGTGCATGCTGCGCGAAAGACGCGCGCGTTCAAGGCCTCGCTTTGGGCCCGGGCCCGCGCAGGGAGAATCGGCCCAAGCGAAGGCCCCCAGTCGCGGTGCGTTCCCGATCGTACGCGCGCCTGGGGGCATCGTTGGCTTCCCGGCGCCGGGGCGGCCCTCAGCAGGCCGTTCTCCGGGACTAGAAGAGGAGGTTGTAGCAGCAGATCGCCTGGAAGGGCAGCCCGGGGACGCCGGAGCCCCACGTGTACTGGCGGTTGAGCAGGTTCTTGATGTTGATCTGGATGGTGTTCGTGTAGCGGCGGAACCTCCAGGTGTAGCCCGAACCCACGTCGAAGACGGCGTACGGCGCATTGAGGTTGTTCTCGCGGCCGTCGTCGACGAACACGCCCTCAGCTTCGCCCGCGTAAATCCCGGGAACGGCCGGGTTCACCAGGGGCAGCGGCGTCCCCGTTGCACTCATCGGGAAGTTGATCGTCGCGTTCGCGGGCTGACCGGGGTACGGCAACTGGCCGTTGCCCGGGAACGGCACGTTGATGACGGGCGTCGAGGTGATCTTTATCTCGCCCGCAGCGCCCGGATTCCTCCCGTTCGCGTAGGTCGTGTTGGTGGAAGGGACGTAGTACATGGTGCCCGCCGAGCCCACCGCGGAGCCGGCCGGCCCGGGGATCAGGCTCTTGCCCGATCCCAGGTTCACCAGCGACTTGCTGTCATACCTTGCGTCGGCGACGAAGAAGACCCCCCGTGCGGGCCCGTGGCTGATCTGGTAGCGGAAACCTATGGCCGCGTTGTCGCGCGGGACGCGCCGCACCGGCAGGTCGTCGAGGAAGGTGATCGCGTAGGAGTTCACCGTCTTGGTGTTGGTATAGCCCCAGTCGCCGAAGGCCAGCAGGTCGCTCGTGACCTGGTAGTTGAAGTCCACTTCGTAGCCCTTGGCCTGCTGCTCGCCGCTGAGGATCGTGTCCTTCTCGCCCGACACGGGATCCGTCTCTGTCTGCGCAAGGTTGAACTCATTGATCGCAAACTGGTCGAGGGTCACGTTGAGGCGCCCCGCCAGGAACGCGCCCTTCACGCCGAAATCATAGCCGTTGCTGGTGTTGTTCGGCAGGGCCAGCCCCGTGTTGGAGTCGATCTGGGGCTGCGGGTTGAACCCCGTGCTCTTGTTGGCGAAGAGGTTGATGCCGTCGGTGATCTTCAGGGTTGCGCCGAGCTGGTAGGTCCACGCCGACGTGTTGTAGTCGAAGGCCTGATAGTCCGTGGGCTCGACCGTGACAAGTGAGGAGGCGGCGCCCACCTCCGGGATGTTGTAGTTCTTGACCTGGTTGCGCACGTAGTCCCACCGGCCGCCGGCCATCAGGATCAGGCGGTCCTTGAACAACGTCATCTGCTCGCTCCCAAAGACGCCGTAATCACCCGAGGCGGTCCACTGGTCCGTGGTGACCGCGTTGTACAGGCTCGGATCCTCGCCGTAGAGGGTGGTGTTCCAACCGTAGCCGAGCGCCGGCGACCATGTGGACTGCGGCGTGTAATAGGTCACCCCCGAAGGGTTGTAGGCACTGTATACCGCATAGTAGTCCGTGGCTTGGCTTCCGTTCACCGTCGGCACCTTCGTCAAGGTACGCTGCGAGACCTCGTAATAGTCGGTGGTCAGCAGCAGCTTGTTGGAGATGGGGCCCGCATTGAAGGTGAAAAGGTTGTCGAGCTGCATGCCGCCGCC
>CAYNLL010000426.1:0-3286 GCA_964398015.1 uncultured Opitutaceae bacterium
GCCGCCCAGGCGCCCGCCCTCAAGCTCACAGACGCCGAACGCCAGCCCTGCGAGGTCTGGACGCGGGTCATGGGCTACCACCGCCCCGTCTCCAGCTTCAACATCGGCAAGAAGGGCGAGCACAAGGAGCGGCGCTTCTTCCTCGAGGCCCGCTGCGGCCTGCATTGAACCCGCTCGGCCGAGGCACCCCGTCGCGGCACGCCGGCATGCGCATCGGCGGCCTCGTGAAGTTGTCTGCCTCCGACTGGCCGGGCCACCTGGCCGCTGTGGTGTTCTGCCAGGGCTGCGCGTGGAACTGCCGCTACTGCCACAACCCGCACCTGATCCCCTTCACCCCCGACCCGGTGACACGATGGGACCACGTGCTCTCATGGCTCCGGCGCCGGCGCGGCCTGCTCGACGGGGTCGTCTTCAGCGGGGGCGAGCCGACGTGCCAGCCGGGCCTCGCCGAGGCCATGGGCCAGGTCCGCGGCCTCGGTTTCGGGGTCGGCCTTCACACCGGCGGCCCCTCCCCGCTGGCGATCGCGGCGCTGATCCCGCTCGTCGACTGGGTGGGCTTCGACTTCAAGGCCCCGTTTGGCGCGTATGCCAAGGTCACCGGCCACGACCACGGCCACCTGGCGCGGGAGAGCCTTCGGCTGCTGCGCGAGGCGGGCGTCGCCTGCGAGGTCCGCACCACGTGGCACCCGGCGCTCCTGTCCGAGGGCGACCTGGACGAGATGGCGGACACCCTCGCCTCCTCCGGCTGCTCCTCGTGGGTGATCCAGCGCTTCCGCTCCGTCGGCTGCGCCGACGCCGCGCTCTGCGCGGCCCCTCCCGCGGAGCCCCCCTCCGTGGGCGCGCGCCACCCGAAGCTGCAGGTGGCCCTGCGCTAGCTGCGAAGGTTCAATAGGCTGTCCCCGCGGCCCCGCGCCGAGGCATTTGCGCCCGTGTAACATGCGGGTTACGGCCTGTCTTGGAACTGTTTCCGGCAGGCCAACAAAGCATACTTGCCGTGCCGGTACAGGAACGGTCAACCTGACCGTTTATATCCGCAGACAAAGACCCGCATGAAACTCCGCCCCAAACGCATCCTGTCGGCCGTGGTCCAGTGGTTTGACGCCGACTACGCCCCCGGCGGGGCGGCGGCGATGCGGGCCGAGCCCGACAAGGTCGACTGGGTGCGCTGCATCCCCTTCATCGTCCTCCACCTGGGATGCCTCGGGGTCCTGTGGACGGGCGCCAGCGCGTTCGCGGTCCTCGCGGCCGTCGCCCTCTATGCGGCGCGCATGGCCGCGGTGACGGGCGTCTACCACCGTTACTTCTCCCACAAGACCTACAGCACCTCGCGTCCGATGCAGTTCGTCCTCGCCGTCCTCGGCGGGACCACCGTGCAGCGCGGGCCCCTGTGGTGGGCGTATCACCACCGTCACCACCACATCCATTCCGACGACCCGGAGGACGCCCATTCGCCCCACGTGCACGGCTTCCTCTGGTCCCACATCGGCTGGATCACGAGCCGGCGCAACTTCCCCACGGACTACTCGAAGGTCCGCGACCTCGAGCGCTTCCCTGAGCTGGTCTTCCTCAACCGCTTCGACGCGGTCGTCCCGGTCCTGTTCGCGGCCGCCGTCTGGGGGCTCGGCGCCTTCCTGCAGGTCCACGCGCCCGGGCTCCACACCAACGGGCTGCAGATGCTCGTCTGGGGCTTCTTCATCAGCACGACCGCCCTCTTCCACGGGACCTCGTGCATCAACTCGATGGCGCACCTGATGGGCAACCGCCGCTACAAGACCGAGGACGACTCCCGCAACAGCTTCATCCTGGCGATCATCACCCTCGGCGAGGGCTGGCACAACAACCACCACCGCTACCAGAGCGCCACGCGCAACGGGTTTTTCTGGTGGGAGATCGACATCACCTACTACCTGCTCAAGGGGCTCTCCTGGACAGGCCTCATCTGGGGCCTGAAGGCCGTGCCGGCAGCGGTGCTGGCCGAGGGCGCGCATGCGGACCACCACGCCTCCGTGGCCGCCGCCGCCCGCGCCCACCTGCACACCTCCGAGTACGCCTCGCTCCGGCGGATCGTCCCCGCCGCGGCCGCGATCGCCGTCGCGACCGTGAACGCCGCGCAGCCGTCCCTGCCCGGGCCGGCCGACCATCCGGCGATCCACGCGGTGGCGGGCGCCGAGGCGCAGGATCCGGCGGGCACCCCCGCGCCATAACTCGTCTTGAGCCGCGCCGCGGAACGACCTACCTTGGAACCGGTGAGCGAACCCCCCTCTTCAGAAATCCGCGAGAAATCCCGAACGGCGTGGCAGCGCCATGTGATCGACCCGATCGCGCAGCAGCTCACCCAGGGCATCACGCCCGAGAAGATCGCGCTCACCCTCTCGGTCGGCAGCTCTCTCGCGCTCTTCCCGATCCTCGGCACGACGACGCTCCTGTGCCTGCTCGCGGGCATCCTCCTGCGCCTGAACCAGCCGATCATCCAGATGGTGAACGCGCTGTGCACGCCGATCCACCTGCCGGTGATCTTCTGCATGGTGCGCCTCGGGAGCTGGATCTTCCACGTCCAGAACTCCGAGCGCGTCGGGATCCGGATGATGAACCACATGCTCTGGGACGACCCCCGGGAATTCTTCGAGCGCTTCGGGATCACCGCAGTCCACGCGATCGCCGCCTGGGCGCTCGTGGCGCCCTTCTGGACCCTCGTCACCTACATGCTGGCCCTGCCGGTGCTGCGCGAGGCGCTCAGGCGCAAGGTGAGCTGCCCGGCCCCCGCGTCGGCGGCCCTCCCTCCGGACCACCCGGTGCCCTAGACGGGCGCCCGGCCCCTCGGGGCGGGAATTTCCGCAGGTACTTGAGGGCGACCTCGAACTCCCTGGGGATGGGCGAGGAGATCTCCATCGGCTCCCGCTGCGACGGGTGCACGAAGCCGAGCGCGCTCGCGTGAAGCGCGAGCCTCGAGAGGAGCGGCCTCTCGGCCTCGCGCCCCTTGTAGCGCTTCTTCAGGTCGGAGAGCAGGAGCAGGGCGGCGGGGTCGCCGTAGAGCGCGTCGTTGAGCACGGGGGCTCCCGAGGCCGCGAGGTGGACGCGCACCTGGTGCGCGCGGCCCGTCAGCGGCCGGCACTCGACCCAGGCGAAACGCCCGAAGGCCTCCAGCACGCGGAAGTCCGTGGCGCTGGCCTTGCCGCCCCGCCGGCTGAAGACGCGCATCCGCCCCCGGTGCTTCTCGTCCTCCCCGAGGGCGAGGTCCACCGAGAACTCCGCGGGCAACGCGCCGCCGGGATCGCGCACGGGGGCG
>CAYNLL010000427.1:0-2323 GCA_964398015.1 uncultured Opitutaceae bacterium
CAGTCACCTCTCCCTCTCCAAGCTGCGTGCCGCGGTCGGCCTCGGGCTCCCTTTCGCGCTGCTGCTGGCGGCCAGCCCGCTGAGCGCCCAACAGGCACCTGCTCCGGTTCCGGCTGCCGTGACCGCTCCGCCCCCGGGCAACGCGGCGCCGGCGACCCCGGCGAGCGGCACCGGCGACGCCACCGCGCCCGTTTCCGTCGCGACCGAAACCGTGACGGGCGTGACCGGTCCGGATACCTCGCCGACCGCCGACGTGGCGGCCGCCGCGCTGGCCGAGGTTCCGGGCACGGTGAGCGTGGTGCCCCTGGAAGAGGTCCAGCGGGGCCGCGCCTCGAATGCGCAGGACGTGCTCTCGTACCAGCCGGGGGTGTTCGCCCAGGCCACGAGCGGTAACACAGCCAACAAGATCTCCATCCGGGGGTCGGGCCTGAACACGTTCTATCAGGGGTATATTCTGGGCACCAAGATCCTCTACGACGGGCTGTCCATCACCGGTCCGGGCGCGACCCAGGAGGACCTGCTGGACCTGTTCGCGGTGAACTACACCGAGGTGCTCTACGGCGATAACGCGTTCACCTACGCCTCCACCTCGCTTGGCGGCGCCATCAATTTCGTGACCAACGACGGCTATACCGCGCCCGGGTACTACGGGAGGTTCGAGTTGGGGAGTTACGGCTACAACAAGGAGGAACTGAGCTTTGGCGCCGTCCAGGGGAACAATGACATCTATGTGGCGGTGGGCCACGACGAGCGCGAAGGCTTCCAACATACCACCCCGAACAGCGGCGAGGACGCGGTTGCCAACTTTGGGCACCGCTTCAACCCGCGGCTGGAGACCCGGCTGATCGTCCGCTACCGACGGGACAAGCTGGTCGAGGGCGGCGCGCTCAAGCTCGCCCAGATCAACGCCGATCCGACGCTGAACCTCATCCCGGCCGGACGCCGGGAGGACGGGACCACCCTGGTGGAGAGCAAGACGACCCTCAAGCTCGACGATGGCTCGAAGCTGGAGCTCGGCCTGGACTTCCATAACTATCCCCTTTGGAACGGCTGGGAGTACTCGACCACGCCGCAGGCTTGGACCTCGGTCGACCTGAGCGCGATCCTGCGCTATGAGCGCGAGGACCAGATCTTCAACAAGATCCCCAGCAAGACCCAGGTCATCTTCAGCGATACCCGGCTGGTGAACGGCTTTGTCAACGGGTACAACGGCATTGACGGCACGAAGCAGACCCTGCGGCAATACACCCAGTACTCCGGCTCGCAGGACGCCGTTTTTGCCGTCGGCAACGAGCTGGCTTTCGCCGACAACAAGTTGTTCCTCTCGACGGGCCTGTCGGAGATCGGCATCGACCGCGACGTGCGGATTGAGAAGACGACCCTGGCGAATCCGACCACCTTCCCGAAGAAGGTCGACTACGATGACTGGTATACCGCTCCCCGCGCCGGCCTGCGCTACGAGATCACCCCGAACGTCCAGGTCTTCGGCAACGTCAGCGCGGCGGTGGACGGGCCGGTGACCTGGCAGATGGGCAGCACCAGCGTCGGCTATGTCCGTCCGCTTTCGCCCCAGACCGCGACGACGGCCGAGGTGGGCGTGCGAGGCACCTGGGGAATCTTCGACGGCAGCCTCACACTCTACCACTCCTGGGTGCGGGATGAGCTCCTGACCGTGATCGTCATTCCGGCCACGACGACTACAGACGCGGTGACGGCCAACTCGAACGCCACGAAGACCACCCACCAGGGCATCGAGGCGGCCCTCACGACCAACCTTTGGAAGGGTAGAAACGGCGACAAGCTGTTCTTCCGCCAGGCCTTCACGGCAAACGATTTCTACTATGACAATGACCCCCTCTTCCATGGCAACGCCCTCCCCGGCCTTCCGACCCGGGTCTATCAGGCAGAGCTGAACTATGAGCAGGCGAGGGGCTTCTACGTCGGCGTCAACGTGCGCGCGGCTTCCAGCTACTACGTCGACTACGCCAACACCCTCCAGGCTCCGGGTTACGCCATCCTGGGCTCGGAGCTCGGCTACGAGACCCCGCACTGGAAGGTGTTCCTGGACCTGAAGAATCTCACCAACAAGCATTACGTCTCCGCGACGACCCTCAGCGCCTTCGAAGCGTTCCTGCATGGACGCCACGAATCGTGAGCGTGGCGGACGCCGCCCTGGTCCGAAAGAGAGGCCCGCTCAAGGGGCCTGAGCTCGGGTCCTGGTCCAGTCGAACGACTGACAGATGAGCCCGCCCAGCACGCAGCCGGCCGTAACCAGATGATCGCCGGAGAGCGTCAGCTTCGCCGTGTAGCGCTTGCCGTCCTC
>CAYNLL010000427.1:2333-3270 GCA_964398015.1 uncultured Opitutaceae bacterium
CAACCTCGGTGGCGTCGACTCGGCCAATTTCTTCACCGGCGACGGCTTCAACGTCGTGGCGGGCTTCTCGTTCAAGTACTGAGCCGGAGGATGGCGATGGTAGACTTTGAAATCAGGCGTTTGCGCGGCGTTCCCCTCGGACATAGGCGGGGGGTGGGCCGCGCCGGCGCTGATTTCGAACGCGCGCGGGGGTGCGCGTATGTCAGATCGGTGCTGGCGGCCGCAATCGCGCTATTGGTTGCGGGTTGTGGCCGCCAGTCTTCCGATGTCGTCGAGGCAAAGGCCGCCAATGCCCCCCCGGGGGCCAGTGAAGAGGGGGTCGTGGCCTATCCGACCGGTGACTACGTCCAGCAGGCCCCAGGCAAGCCCGGTGGCACCCTGCACGTCTCGACGACCATCGACACGGCAAACCTGGATCCCCATGGCGTATCCGCCTCCTACATGGAGTGGTTCGGCCGCATGGTGTTTGATAACCTGGTTTACCTGGACGCTGGAGGCGAACCGCAGCCCTGGCTGGCCAAGTCGTGGACCATCTCCAGTGATGGCCAGACCTACCTTTTCCACCTCCGCGACGACGTGACGTTCAGCGACGGGGCCCGCTTCGATGCCGAGGCCCTACGCCTCAATCTGGAGCACATGCGCGACCCGGCGACCCGCTCGCCGCTGGCAGCCCGTTACATCGTTCCCTATCGCGACGGCACGGTCGTCGATGAGTTCACTTTCGAGGCTCATCTGAGCCAGCCGTATTCGCCATTCCTAAACGTACTGGCGCAATCGTGGCTGGCGATCCTCTCCCCCAAGCAGATCAAGGAGAACCCGCGGTCGGCTCTGACCGCGCCGATCGGCTCCGGTCCGTTTGTGCTTGAGAGCTACACCCGCCAGCAGGGGCTTCGTCTGGTGCGCCGACCCGACTACCATTGGGCGCCCCCTTACCTCC
>CAYNLL010000428.1:0-3248 GCA_964398015.1 uncultured Opitutaceae bacterium
CCTTGAGACTCATCGCAAGGATCTTCTCACGCGTGTCGCGGTAGGAGCCTCGTGTGACCTTTAGGGCCGAGTACATGGCCTCCTCACTCTCGGATTGGATCAGGCCTTCGAGGACCTTATAGCGCTCAGTTAGTTCGCTGCTCTTATCGGACATCTCGTTCGATATGGCACGCTTTCGCTCAGCGTCTTTGACCTGGCAGTGCTGGTAGACATTAATGCAATTCTCCTTAACGCGGGACTCGATTTGCTCCAGCAGCCGAATCTTTGGGAGGGCCATGGCGACGACGGTCTGGTTGGCCCGCTCGATCACCACGATGCGGCCGTAGGCCAAGGCGCCGACGATGGCCGTGACGGCGATAACGATGCCGAAGCCCGCGCCTATTCGGCGATTGATGGTCCATGTGTCCGTTTTAATCATCGTGGGAGTTAGTTCTCTGCAAAATCCAACGAGCGCTCTTGGGGCATCCAACGCGGCAGGAGTGGGCACGCGCACACCCTGGGAAGACGCAAGGGGCCGTTTGTCATTTTGCGTGCGATTGAGCTTACACGTTTGGCTTAGAACGAGGCCTTGAGTGAGAAAGAGGCAACGTTGTCGACGAAGGTTCGGCCTGGGGTGCTTGCCACGTTGAGAAGGCTGTGACCCTCCGTGTTGGTGTAATCTGCGCTTACGGAGAAGGTGCGGTTGAATGCATACGTCAGGTCGAGTGGGAAGCTTCGGTCCCAGTCGTCGCGGACCGTGGGGGCGTCATAACGGGCCTCAAGCTCGATGGCGGACATGGAGGCCGAGAGCTGCTTCGAAAAAGCGTGCTTATACGTGAGGTTGTACGAGGTGTCCTGGTAGGACGTTAGTCCGGGGCTCGAGACAAAGTGCCAGATCTTGTTGGAGAGCGTTACGGAGTCGCTTGGCGAGAGTGTGGCCGTAAGCACGCCCTGGGTGTAGAGCCAGGTATGGCGGTTGCCCGTCAATCCGGGGTTGGAGATGTCACTGTAGCGCCGAAAGTCGGGACCGGTGGCCAGCTGGAGCCGGAGCCATGAGAGCAGTTTGCCTTCGAGCTCAAGAAGCGCCCTGTTGTAGGTGTTGTCGTTGTCGACAAGGCTGTAATAGGGGCGTGCCTGGGTTTGCTGCCCGATTCTCCATCCGGCAATGATTGCGAAGTCAGGGGTCACCTTGAAACCGAGATCCGCGCCGGCGTTGATGTCGTCGCGATTCACCCAGTTAATGTAGCCTTTGTAGGCGCCTACGGGATCGTGCTCGTCGATCAGCAAGTTGTAATAGGTGGCGTTGGCAACGGCGCGCGCGAACCAATCCGCCGCGTCAAAGCGCAGGATGGACGCCTCGCGCTCCTGGATCTGGTCGCGCCTTTCGCGGGTGGCCGCGTAACCAAGCACGCTGTACGTGCTGTAGAACGGATCCGTCTTGCTGCCGTCGACATAAAGGAGCGGATTGTCAATGGAGAGGGTCCACGGGCCCTCCTTGCCCCTCAGGGTGAGGGTGAGCGTGTTTCTGATGTTGTCTTCCCGAGCCACCGCTTCGTAGGCGGTGTAGTCGGCTGCGTAGGCAAGAGTCAGGACCTTCAGGAAGCTGCCGTTCTGGGCCCCGGAGCCTCCTAGAAGGTCGAACGTGAGGCTCGTGCTGATCGATGTGAACGCCGAGGAGGCGTCCGCGACGTCCGGATGCCCGGCTGGTGTCGCGGAAACGCCAAAGATATTCGAGTCGTTGCCCTCCTTGACGGTGACAGAAGCCGCCGTTACCCAGCTGGGCTTCGCGCTGATTAGGACATCGGGCGGCGTCGGCGTGGAGGTGGCCGACTGGGCGCCGGAAGGCACGGCGCTTCCCAATAGGCAAAGGACAGCGGCGGCTGCGCATCGCCGACAGCTGCGCGGGAGCGCCATGCGTCGCATTTGAACAAGGGATTCACGTTCTGCTCGGTTCGTCATAAAAGCTTTGGTCTGCCGTGGCGCTTCGATTTCAGACCTGGGTCGTGCTGTCTCCTGCCACACGGGGAAACGCGGCCAAATCGGCCGCCTGCGCTTGCGAGGGTAAGCGAGCAATGCGCACAGCGGCCCTCGCGAGAGCGTGGGCTCGCCCGATAGTTCCCTTTGCGCAGGTTCTGTTTGTAAATGAGTTCAAATCAATGGCAATCGGGGCAATGGATTTGCCCGTTTCCCATTTATCGGCGCCGGAATGGCGATCTTGAGGGACGGGTCTACTGGAGGCCGAATGCGTTCCTCGGCCCTCGCGCAACGGAGTGATGCAATATATTATTAATTAACGGGTAAATCGTCATCGGAGGCAGACGATCGGCGCAGCAAATTCCCGAAATGAGTCTTATGACCGTCTCAGGGCGCCATGAACTCCGGGCGCCGTTGGGGAGAGCTGATGCGCGGAAATCTTGATCTCAGTAAGCGTCTGCCACGGTGGTGCCCGTCGTGCATTCCTGAGAGGGAAACAGGGTTCCGACCGAAGGGGCGCACATCCGTCATTTAGGGCCGTCCAATGAAACAGCGCGGACCCTCTCCGAATCCAATCCTTCCCTGCTAGCCCCCGAGGTAGGCGGCCTTCAGCTGGGGGTTCTTCCTTAAGTCCTCGCTCGGGCCCTCCATCGTGATGTGGCCGGTCTCAAGGACATAGGCGTAGCGGCTGACCTCGAGGGCGAGGTTGGCGTTCTGCTCGACCAGGAGGATGGCGATCCCGCGGTCGCGGTTGATCTCGATGATCCGCTCGAAGATCGTGCTGATCAGGCGCGGCGCGATGCCGAGCGAGGGCTCGTCGAGCATCAGGAACTTCGGCTCGCCCATGAGCGCGCGCCCAATCGCCAGCATCTGCTGCTCGCCGCCCGAGAGGGTGCCCGCGCTCTGGCGCAGGCGCTCCTTTAGCCTGGGGAAGATGCCAAAGACGTACTCGAGGCTCCTGGCGACCTGCTGGCTGTCGCGGATGAGGTAGGCGCCCATGGCCAGGTTCTCGGACACGGTGAGGTTGGAGAAGACCATGCGCCCCTCGGGAACGTGGCCGAGCCCGCGCGCCACGATCTTGTGGACGGGGAGGCGCGTGATGTCCTCCCCGAGGAAGCTCACCTTGCCTCCCTTCGGCCTGAGGAGCCCGGAGACGGCGCGAAGCGTCGTCGTCTTGCCCGCCCCGTTGCCGCCGATCAGGGAAACGATGGAGCCCGGCGCCACCTTCAGCGTGATGCCGCGGAGGGCGGAGATCGCGCCGTAGGAGACGGAGAGGTCGGAGACTTCCAGCATGC
>CAYNLL010000429.1:0-3236 GCA_964398015.1 uncultured Opitutaceae bacterium
CCTTGGGCCTGAGCTGGGCGAGTGCGTGTCGGAGCGCATCGAGCTCCTCGGTGTCGACGGCCCCGGCAGGCTCGGGCACGTTCTCGTGCTCCGGGGCAAAGGGCGTGAATATCCTCCGGAGCTTCTGGCGGCGCAGGTGGTCGATGCAGGTGTTCCGGGCGAGCCGGAAAAGCCAGGACTCGAACTGCTCCGGGGCCTTGAGGCGGTCGATGGCGCGCGCCATCTTGACGAAGACCATCTGGACGATGTCCTCGATCGAATCGCCCCTGCCGGTGATGGCGTAGGTGAAGCCCGCGACGCGGTGCTGGTAGGAGACGATGAGCTCCCGCAGCGCGGCTTCGTCTCCGCGCTGAGCACGCCGGACTCGGTCTCCGAGCGTGGTCGTTGAGCCTTCATCCATTCGATTGGCATCGCACTATGACCGACCAGACGCGAGCCCGGCAGGAAAGATGCGCTTTTTCAATTGGCGCAAGTGCGCCGGGGACGCAATATTTGTCGGACATCGTCCCGCCGCCGGCCGGCGGAAGCACAGAAAACCTCACAAATGCCTCACACCACACCACATGCCCTGCGCCTCTCCCCTTTCCTGATCGCGGCGGGCCTGGTCCTCTCGCTCCTCGGCTCGGGCTGCGAGCACAAGCAGGTCGACCAGATGACCCAGGCGGTCGAGTCCGGCGAGAGACCCGTGGCGATGGCCGGCAGCGAGGCCTTTCTGGGGGGCAAGGTCGTGGCCCGGGTCACCGTGAGCCGCGGGATCGGCCACGGCTACAAGCGCATAAAACCCTCCCTCCTGGGCGGCGGCTCCTCCTTCAGCGCCACGCGTTCGCTCAGCGAGGAGGACAAGGCCAACGAGATTGAGGCGAAGGAGGCCTACGAGGACTACGCCAAGGCGAAGGCGTCGATCGGCACCCCGCTTCCCCCGGTCACCCTGCACCTCATCCTGATAAACCCCGGGACGCTGCCCGTGACGGTCACGATCGCGGACTTCGAGTCTGACCTCGGGAATTTCGTGGTCTATCCCGAGACGCTGACGGTGGCGGCCGGCGAGAGCGCCGAGCCGACGGCGATGGTCTCGCAGCTCGGCGTGACCTCCGACGTGATCCCGGTCACCGTCACCCTCAAGATCGCGGGCAACAAGGAGACCCACGTCGTCCAGGTGAGGAACCTCCTCGAGGCGGACGGCAAGCCCAAGGGCCCCGTCAACTAGCGCGCTCAGCCGCCGAGCATCCGCACCCGCCGGTCCTTGCGGGGAAACTGCAGCGTGACGACGGTGCCGAGCCCCGTCCTGCTCTCCACGCCGACCTCGCCCCCGTGGGCGTGCATGATCCGCTGGACGATCATCAGGCCCAGACCGTGGCCGCCGCTCTTGGTGGTCTGGTAGGGCTGGAACAGCCTCGCCAGGTCCTCCTGCCTTATCCCTGAGCCGCTGTCGCCGAAGAGGAGGTAGACCGAGTCGTCGTCGGCCCTGGACTTGATCTTCAGCTGGCCGCCGGGCTCCATCGCCTCCATGGCGTTCTTCGTGATGTTGAAGAACACCTGCTTGAGCTGGCCGCGGTCGGCCATGACCACGGGGAGCGCGGCGGGGGTCTCCGCCTCCACCGCGATCCCGCGGTCGGCGAACTCCCGCTTCTGGAACTTGAGGACCTCGGCGAGCACCTCGGCCAGGTTGGTCTCCGCCAGGTCCGGCGGCCTGGGGAGCACCGCCTCCAGGAAATGAGTGATGATCCCGTCGAGGCGGGCGACCTCCTCGCGGCAGACGTCGACCGACTCGGCGACCGACTCGGACTCGGCCGAGGCCTTCAGCTTCTTGAGCTTTCGGGCGATCAGCTGCAGGTGGATCGTCAGGGAGTTGAGCGGGTTGCCGAGCTCGTGTGCCACCCCTGCCGCGAGGAGGCGGATGGAGGAGGTCCGCTCGTCCTCGATCCTCTGCTCCTCGGTCAGCTTCTCGCGGGTGACGTCCGCGAGGATGACCGCGTGCCGGCGCGGACCGCCCGCGCCCTCGGGCAGGAACGGGACCATGTAGAGCCTGACCGTCCGCGGCTCGGGGTACGAGAGCTCGAACTCGCGGGCGGCGACGTGCGTGCTGGCGCCCCTGCCCGAATCGTCGCCGAGCGACGGCCTCAGGCCCGGGATCAGCCGCCAGAGCGTGCGGCCCGCGAGCCCCTCGCCCCCGATGCCGATCAGGCGGCGCGACGCCTCGTTTGCGTACTCGATGTTGCCCGTGGTGTCGATGACCAGCACCCCCTCCTGCAGCGTGTTGAAGATGCGCTCGAACACGGCGCGCTCCTTCGCCAGGCGCTGGACGAGGTTGGAGAGGTTGACGGGGTCGAGCGTGTCGAGCCGCCCGAGGACGCGGTCGAGAGAGGTGTGCTTCTTTCCTGGCATCGTCACCGTTTTGCCCGGGCCGCCCCCGGGGGTCAACGGCCGGGAAGAAAATCCATCTGGTCGGGATCCGCGCGCTGGGCAAGCAGCTTGCGCAGGAACATCTCCCTGTGGATGGGGCTTCGCCCGAGGCGGACCACGGCGTCCCTGTGCTCGTCGGTCCCGTAGCCCTTGTGCCTCGCAAAGCCGTAGCCCGGGTGGGCCGCGTCCAGCTCGCCCATCATCCGGTCCCGGGCGACCTTGGCGATGATCGAGGCCATCGCGACGCAGAGCGACCGGGCGTCGCCCTGGACCACCGCCGTATGCGGGTAGGGAAACCCCCTCAGGGGAAGGCCGTCCACGAGGATGCGGCACGAGACCACCGGGACAAAGGCCTCCCGCTCCTCGAGCGAGGAGAAGAGGTCGGGCTCCTCGCTGCGGCGGAACGCGGACGCCGGGTAGATGCCCTCCAGGGCACGCCTCATCGCGAGCTTCGTCGCGCCGAGGATGTTGTGCAGCTCGATCTCCTCCACGCTCGCAGAGCCGAAATGGGCGTGGATCAGGCCCTGGGCCGCGAGCGCCTCGAACTCCGACCAGAGCGACTCCCGCTCCGCCGGCGAGAGCTGCTTGGAGTCGTTCACGCGTCCGGATTTCGCGGCCGCCCAGCGGCCTTCGAGGAACGGGCGCGTCACCAGGACGGCACCCGCAACGACGGGCCCCGCGAGCGCGCCGCGCCCGACCTCGTCGACGCCGATCAGGCTCTCGAAGCCCTCGATCTTCTTCAGGTCGAAACTGCGGAGCTGTCGGCGCTTCGGCATCGGGTGCGGTCGCCGGGCTTCAGGTCACCCGTGCCATTCCGTCCGCTCCTTCGGCTC
>CAYNLL010000430.1:0-3227 GCA_964398015.1 uncultured Opitutaceae bacterium
CAGGGCCTTCCGAGCGACGCAGGAGGCCGTCACCCAGGTCTGGGGCCGACCCCCGCTCTTCCTGCGCGAGGGCGGCAGCGTCCCGATCATCGCCGAGATCAAGAGGGTCGCCGGGCTCGATTCGGTCATGCTCGGGCTCTTCCTGCCCGAGGACAACCTTCACGCGCCCAACGAGAGCTTCAATCTCGACGTCATGAAGAAGGGCGTCGAGACCGCGAAGCGTATCCTATTCGGAATTACGACTGTTTGAGGATCACCAGCTCGTCGCGGCGGTCCTTGCCCATCGTCGCCTCGTCGGCTTCCTTCTTCGCCTCCTCGCTGCCCTTGGAGAGTGTCTCGATCTTGTCGGCGGGGACGCCGATCGAGATCAGGTACTTCTTCGCGCCGCTCGCGCGGCGGTCGCCGAGGCCGAGGTTGTATTCCGCCGTGCCGCGCCAGTCGCAGTGCCCCTCGATGAGCAGGCGCTGCGTCGGGTTCTTCTCAAGATAGTCCTTCGCGGCCTGCAGCTTCGGGCGCTCGTCGGCCTTGATCTCCGAACGGTCGAACGCGAAGTAGACCGGCTGGAGCAGTCCGCGGATCGTGTGGCCGTCGTCGATGATGTTCGGGTCGCGCGGCGCGAGGCCTGCGGCGTCCGGCGACGTCGTCACCTCGGTCGGGTTGAGCGCGGGTCCTCCGGTCGTGGGCCCAAGCGCCGTTGCGCTCGGATCGGGCCGAACGGGCTTCTTGGCGCAGCCGGCAAGGAAGGCGGCGGCAGAGGCGGCGATGATGCAAAGCGACTTGGAGGCGAGTTTCATGTGTGGAATCTGAATCTTAGATGGAAAGGGGCATTTTTTGCCAACCTTTTGATCGCCGCAAGGATTTAAGCGGCAAAGTCACGTCGACCGGTTGGGGTCCAGGATGCCCAGCTCGATGGCGTGGCGCGTCAGGCTGGCCACATCGTGGATGTTGAGCTTGCGCATCAGGTTCGTGCGGTGGTTGTCCACGGTCTTGGCGCTGATCCCCAGCTTTGCCGCGATATCCTTGGTGCTGTTGCCCTCGGCGACGAGCTGGAGCACCTCGCGCTCCCGCTCGGTGAGGAAGTCGGGCGAGCCGCCCGACTCGGGGTGGGCGACCACCTTTCGCAGGACGTCGGCGATGCTCGGCCCGAAATAGGTGCCTCCCGCCGCGATGGTCGAGAGGCCCTTCTTGAAATCGAGGAACCCCGCGGTCTTCTCGACGAAGCCGTGGGCGCCCGCCTCGAGCATCTCGCGCACGATGACCGGATTTTCATGCCCCGAGAACACCAGCACCCGCACCGCGGGGAGGCGCTTGGCCAACCTCCTGAGGAGCTCCACCCCGTTCAGGCTCGGCAACTTGGCATCCAGGACGACGAGGTCGGGCTTGAGCGACAGGCACATCTGGAGCCCCTCCAGGCCATCGCCGCATTGGCCGACCAGCTCGTACGCCTTGTCCGGCTTCAAGATCTCGACCAGCATCTCGCGGATGGCGGTCTGGTCTTCGATGATGACGAGGCGGTACATGCTGGGCTAAGGGCTTGTGAAAGTGGTGGGCTGGCTGGGATTCGAACCCAGAACCAATTGCTTAAAAGGCAACTGCTCTACCGTTGAGCTACCAACCCGGATTGGTTCTTTGTAGTGTGGTGATCTAGGGTGAGGCGATCGTCCGTCCGGTTGGCCATGGGTTCCGCGCATAGTGTTATATCGGCCGAAGAGCGGAATACATGTGCAACTCGCACAGAATCAAATCTCCCTAAAGAACCTGTGTCGCGGGTTGTACGGGCGTTTCGCAGCAAGCGGCAAGTTTAAATAGTCCGTTCCCGCAGCGCAAGCGCTTACCTCCTACGCCCCGGTGCGCCCGGGCGTCAGGACACGGCCCCGCGTGCAGCGATCCGGCTCGAGATCTTAGCGAAATTCGCCTCGGCGGCCTCCATGTAGCTGTTGTTGCCCGAGCCGACGGGCCTGGCAAGGTAGCGATAGACGCCCTGAAAGTCGCCTTCGAGCTTCGGCTTCACGAACTCGAGCCAGAACGAGGGGGTGTGCCGGACAAGATCGTCCTCGGACTTGAAGAAGCGCCTCTCCATCGGGACGTTGGAATAGTCGTCGGATTCGCTGAACTCGCTGTAGAGCTCGCCGAGCTTGTCGGGGTAGAGGGGGTCGGCGAGCTGCCCGAGGTAGTCTGCAGTCGCTAGCGCGCACCCGACCACGCGGCTGACCGGGTTGCGGAACCTCAGGCGGCTGATCTCGGAGGTCGGGCCCGTGCAGTTGATGGCCGAGAGCACGTTCTCAAGCTCGACGTCCGTCACGCCGACCGTGGGGAGATACGATGCGGCGTACGCGCAACTCCTGAGAATGTGGCAAAACGTGTACTTGGCCCCCGTGCCGGCGGTGTCGCTCCTGAGCTTCATGTAGCCGGTGTCGTGCAGGAGCACGCCGGCAATACCCAGCTCGAAGTCCCGCGCCTTGAGCTTCTGATCGCCGCCAGAGGCATCCATGCCCTCGAGGAGCAGGCTCATGCAAACGGTGGCCATGAGCGTGTGGCGCAGGTTGTGGTAATGCAAGTCGACTGCCAAGTAGTCAGGATTCCTGCCCTTGAACAGGGCGTCCGTATCGTCGAACACCCGCCGGAGCCATGCGTCGTCCGCGCCAGGAAACATCGACGAAAACCTAGCCCGCACGAATGCGGCTACGGCGTGTGTGTTCTCTGGGTCGACGACAGGTAGCATCGCGCGCCCATGAGAGGTAAATCAGTGGGTCGCCTTCGCAAGAGCAAACGGCGGCGGCGGGATGCCCGATTTCGGCAAGTTCTTGGAGCACCGGGGCGAAGGGCATGTCAACCCAGGGGCGCGATGGGTTTGACCCACCCGCACGATCCGATTTCATTGGGGGCTGGAGTCCTAAAACATTGGGAACAATTCACAAATATGCCCGTCAGAGCACGGAAGACCGCATGTCGACCAAAGCTCATGAAGTGGCCATGGACCGCATCCTCGTCGACCGTTTCAAGAACGGCGATGCGTCCGCGTTTGACGAAATGGTCTCCCGGTACTGGGACCGCATCTTCTCGATGGTGCACCAGCTCCTGCGAAACGCACAGGATGCGGAAGAGGTTACTCAAGATGCATTTATACGCGCACATAGGGGGCTCGCCAATTTCCGCGGCGAGTCGGCGTTTTCGACCTGGCTTTACCAGATCGCCACGAACCTGGCGCGGAATCGTTACTGGTACTG
>CAYNLL010000431.1:0-3227 GCA_964398015.1 uncultured Opitutaceae bacterium
TATCTGGGCAGACCAAGACTGCGTTGCAAGAAACGAAAAAGAGCGAAGAAAGTGCTGTTTTGAACGGGGCAGGTCAACAGAAAATTTGCTCCCGGCTCCAAAAAAGGTCCGCGGCCTCGGCAGGCCGGCGGTTTCCGCGCGTCTCACGGGCCGACGCAGATCCTGTAAAAGCCGGGCTCCAGCCTCTGGCCGACCCGGAAAGTCTCGGCAAGGTAGCGGCCGAAGTAGGCGTCCACGTCGGCCACGTCGGAGTGGATCGTCAGCACTAGCGGCCCGACCAGCCCGGCAGCGTCCACGGCCGCAATGAATTCCATCGGCTTCCAGGGAACGGCGGACGGTGGATGGGCGTCCAGGACGGGCCTTGCCAGGACGCTCCTTCCCGTTCCTTCATCCATTATTTCGACGTAAGCACCCCTTGAGGCAACGCGTTCCACAACAATATCGGTCCGGCCAATCCCGAGGAAGGGAGCCCCCGGAGGATCCCCGACCAGGGCATCTGCGGGAGAGGCGGGCACTGCCACGGGAGGGGGCAGGTGCAGCGCGAGCGCGGCCTCGCCGAAGGTCAGCCGGGCCTGGAAGCCGGCAAAGGTCCCCCCGGGCTCCTTGGGCACGTAATCCTTGCGCGAGCTGTTGAATTCCGTCGGCAGAAAAAGCGGGGTCGGATCGCGCAGCATGGTCCCGCGGATCACCACCGGGTCCACGAGTCCCACGGAGGGGCGCGAAACCGGGACGAAACCCGGGCTGGGGCCGACGCCGGGCAGGCGCACATGCAACGCAACCCACGATGCCATAATGACTCCCGCAACCGACAATCCCAGCCAAAGGCGGCCGTAGCCTATTCCCCCAGCCTTCACCGCGGTGCGCCGGGCAGGACGCCGCGGTCCTCGGCGCCAAGGAGGACCCGGAAGCCGGCGTCGTGGGCGGCCCCCTCGATCTCGATCAGCTCGGACAGGGTCACCTGGGAACTCGCCCGGATGAGGAGCGTCGGCCGGCTCTCACGGGCCGCCCGGGCCTTCAGCCAGTCCCGCAGCTGGCCCATGTCGACCAGGCCCTCGTCGGTGAAGATCTGGCCCGACCTGAGCACGCTGATGACGTGGGAGGCCTGGGCGGCGCCGGACTGGGCGCCCGGCTGCAGGGGCAGCTGGAAATCGACGCCCAGCCCGGGGGCCAGCACGAACCGGGAGCCGAAGAGCACGAAGAAGAGCCCGAGGAGCCCCACGTTCACGTAGTGCAGGGCGCCCGTGCCCTGCGGGGGCGGCCGCAGCCTCGAGGCGAGGTCGAGGGGCCGGGCGATCATTTGGCGGTCTCCCCCGGGCCGGCCGCTTTGTACTCGGTGTTGAGGTACTTCATGATCTCGTTGCCGGACCATTCCATGTCGCGCACGATGGCCCGCACGCGGCCGTTGAGGAAGTGGAGCGCAAGGTGGGCGGGGATCGCGATCATGAGGCCGCCCGCCGTGCACAGGAGCGCCTGCCACATGCCCTTGGCGAGGACGCTCGCCGTGGCGTAGTCGCGCTGGAACGCCGCGAAGGTGGCGATCATCCCGAGCACGGTGCCGAGAAGGCCCACGAGGGGGGCCACCTGCGCGATCGCGCCGATCGCCCCGATCCGCCGCTCGAGCGCCGGGAGCTCGACGACCGCCGCCTCCTGCACGTGGAACCGCATCGCCTCCGCGTCCTCGCCCGCGTGGAGGAGGGCGGCCTTGACGACGGCGGCAACGGGCCCCGGCGTCTCCTCGCAGACGGTCAGCGCCTCGACGAGCCTGCGCTTGGCGAGGATGTTCTTGATGCCGTTCAGGAAGGCGGTCGAGCGGATCTGGCCCCTGTGCAGGTACAGGGCGCGCTCGGCGAAGACGATGAGGAGGGTGAGCCCGAGGACGAGGAGGACCCAGGTCATGGGTCCCGCGCTAGCAAGCAGGCTGGATTCCGGGGCGGGCATGGCTATGGGCTACATCACGCCTTGGGCGCGGGCAAGTGGAAGCGGGCGAGCCGCTCGCGGGCCAGCGCGTCTCCGGGCAGGCCGGAGTCGATCCAGAGCAGCCACGCGCGCTTGGCCTCCTCTACCCTCCCCTGGCGCTCGAAGAGCGTCCCGGCGTCGAGGAGCGTGCGGGCGATCCACCAGCGCCCCTTCGGCCCCAGCCCCAGGGGGCCGCCCGGCTTGACCAGGAACGGCTCCACGACCTCGTTCCACCACACGGCCTCCGCCTTCGCGGCGTTGGTGCGCGCGAGGATCACGCCGAGGTTGTAGCCCGCCTCGACGCGCACGTCGGCCGGCGCGTCGACCCGCTCGACGAGGTCCTCGAGGATCCGCGCCGCGCTGCTGGCGTGCAGCGGATTGTTCGCCGACTGGGCGTTGTGGCATTCGGCGAGGGCCAGCTGGGCGAGGATCGCGTCCGGGTTGTGGCTGAAGGCGGGGTTGTTGACCAGGGACTCGTACACCTGCTGGGCCTGGGGGAACTGGTTGAGCTCGCGCAGCAGGTCCCCCTGGCGCATGCGCGCGGGAAACACCAGGTCGCTCGCCGCGTACTTCGGGTTGGTGACCAGGCTCTCGAGGAGCTTGTAGGCCTCCTCGAGGTTCTTGTCCGTCCCGAGGCGCTCGGCCTGGAGGGCGGCCTGGTAGAGGGCGTAGGGCGCGTAGACGCTGTCGGGGAACCCGTCCGCCAGCTTCGTGAGGAGGCGCTGCGCGTCGACGACCTTGTCCTGCTGCGCGAACCGGTCGGCCTGGACAATGTAGGAGTAGACGGTCGCCTCCGAGGTGGGAAAGTCCGCGCGCAGCCTTCCGAGGGTGTCCTCCGCCTCGCTGTCGCGGCCGAGCGCGAACTGCGCCTGGGCCCGCAGCAGCGCGCCGGTGCTGGCGATGTCGGTCCCGAGCCCGGGCGCCAGCCCGTGCGTCGCCTTAGAGAGCGCGTCCACGAGCCTGAGGGTCTCCTCCGGCTTTTTTGCGTCGAAGGACAGCCGCGCCTGGAGCCACGCCATCCTGGCCCTCAGGTCCGCCCTCAGCGACTCGGGCTGGCCCCCCTGGAGCAGCCGGCCGACACGCGCGTAGGCCTCCGAGGTCTGCCCGTGGACCTCGAGGCTGCGGGCCAGGTTCCACTCGGCCTCCCATCGGTATTCCGGCTCGAATGACGGGTCGCGGGCGAGCTCGTCCAGGACGGAGACCGCGGCGGACAGGTCGCCCGCCTCGATCTCGGACTGGACGCGCTGGAACATGAGGAGGCCCGGGCGCAC
>CAYNLL010000432.1:0-3222 GCA_964398015.1 uncultured Opitutaceae bacterium
CGCTCGACGCCCGCACCGGGAGGATGATCGGGGATTTCGGGGTCGGGGGCAGGGCCAGCCTCAAGCTCGGCCTGGGCGCCCAGGCCCAGGACAAGTGGGTGGTCTCGACGACGCCGGGGACGCTGGCCGGGGACCTCCTGGTCATGCCGACGCGGGTGGGGGAGGACCAGGACGCGGCCCCCGGCTACATCCAGGCCTTCAACGTGCGGACCGGCACGCTGGCCTGGACCTTCAGGACGATGCCTTACCCGACCGACCCGGGCTACGAGACCTGGTCGAAGGACGCGTACAGAAACATCGACGTCGGCTCGGCGAACTGCTGGGCAGGCATGGCCATCGACCGCCGGCGCGGGATCCTCTACGTGCCGACGGGTTCGGCGGCGCCCGACTTCTGGGGCGGCCACCGCCTGGGCGAGGACCTCTACGCGAACTGCCTCCTCGCCCTCGAGGCCTCGACGGGGAAGCTCCTCTGGTACCACCAGACCGTCCATCACGACATGTGGGACCGGGACCTGCCCTCGCCGCCCGTCCTGGCGACGCTCCGCCACGGGGGCCGCGACGTGGACGCCGTGGTCCAGACCACGAAGACGGGCTTTGTCTTCGTCTTCGACAGGGTGACGGGCGAGTCGTTCTTCCCCATCGAGGAGAAGCCCTTCCCGGCATCCACCCTTGGCGGGGAGCAGGCCTGGCCCACCCAGCCCATTCCGTCGCTGCCGAAACCCTACGCCCGGCAAACCCTCACCGAGGCCGACATCAGCCCCTATGCGGAGAACCGCGACGCGCTCCTGGCGCTGTTCCGCAGGGCCCGCACCGGGCTCTTCCAGCCCTTCGGGAAGGACGAGGTGATCCTGTTCCCCGGGTTCGACGGCGGCGGCGAGTGGGGGGGGCCCGCGGTGGACCCCGACGGCGTCCTCTATGTGAACGCGAACGAGATGGCGTGGGTGGCGTCGCTCAGCGACGCGCCCCAGGAGGCCGAGCTCGAGAAGATGAGCCCGGGCAGGCGCCTCTACACGCAGTACTGCGTCGGCTGCCACGGCCTCGAGCGCCGGGGCCTTCCCGCCGGGGGGATTCCCTCTCTGGTCGACGTCGGCACGCGCCATCCCCGCGAGGAGGTCTTCAACCTGATCACCACGGGAAGGCGGATGATGCCCGGGTTCACGCTCCTGTCCAAGGAGGACAAGAACACGCTCGTCGCCTACCTCTTCGGCGACGACGCGCACGGCGCAAGCGAGGTCAGCGTGCCCTCGACCGCGCCGAACCCGCCGCCGCGGATCCCCTACCGCTTCAACGGCTACGACCGGTTTGTCGACAGCAAGGGCTACCCGGCGATCTCGCCCCCGTGGGGCTCCCTCACCGCGATCGACCTGAACACGGGCCGGCAGGTGTGGAGGGTCGCCCTCGGGGAGTTCAAGGAGCTGACCGCCAGGGGAATCCCGCCGACGGGGACCGAGAACTACGGCGGCCCGGTCGCCACCGCGGGAGGCCTCCTCTTCATCGCCGCCACGAAGGACGGCATGATCCGGGCCTTCGACAAGCGCACGGGTGCGCTCCTCTGGGAATTCGCGCTCCCTGCCGCGGCGTTCGCGACCCCGAGCACCTACGAGGTGGGGGGCAGGCAGTTCGTCGTCGTCGCCTGCGGGGGGGCGAAGCTCGGCACCCCGAAGGGCGACAGCTACGTCGCCTTCGCGCTGCCCGACTAAGGGAACGGGCCTACCTTCCCTGCGGGGCCGCCTCCATGAGGTAGAGGCGCGCCCCGTGCCACTCGATCTGCGGGGCAAACGCGCCCGAGTAGACCCCGAGGTCCCGGTGGCTCCAGAGGTCGCGGATGCGCACGTCGCGGCCCAGCCCCACCCCAGACAGGTCCAGGCGGACCGCCTGGCCAGGGGAGGCGAGATCCGCGGCCGGGAAGCCGTAGACCGAAAAGACGAGGCCCTCGCCCTTCGCCTCCTCGCGGGCCGCGTCGTCGAGGCGGCCCGTGCCGCGAAGGCGCACCGCGCCCTCGGGCACGGCGACTCCGCTCACCTTCTCCCCGTGGCTCCCGTACTCGCGGTCCGCGGGCGTCTCGCGCCCGTCCGCGGCGACCCAGCGGACGCCGCGGAACACCGACGGCCACCAGAAGCGCGTGGACGCGCCCGCGTCGGCGCCCAGGACGACCGTGCGGAGGCCGGAGACGGGGACGTCGAACGCCACGGCCTGGCCGGGTGTTCCGGCGCTGACGCTGCCGCTGCGCCACAGGAGCCTCGAGCCCCCGAGGACCCAGGGATCGCGGGTGTTGAAGAGGGCGACGTACCTTCCGCCGGCGGCGGCGGCCGCGATCCAGCCGATCCCTCCGGCACCGTCCCTGAAGAGCTGGCGGTTGCCCGTGCTCGCCTGGTTGACCGCGAGGACCTCGTCATTGGTGAGGAGGGCGAGCGTCGGCGCGTCGAGCCTCGTCAGGTCCGCGCCCAGCATCAGGGGGGAGCGAGCGATGCACCAGAGCGTCATCAGGGTGACCTGCTCGTCGTGGCTGAACCATGTCCGTCGCCCGAGATCGATCGTGCCGATCGGGATCATGTCCGCATCGGGCCACGCTCCGGGCCGGCGCCAGGCGTTCCACCGGTTGAGCCGCTCAAACTGGTCGTAGAGCAGGTTCCAGTGGTCCCAGAAGTCGTCGCTGATCCGCCACATGTTGGCCTGCCCGGCGACCTGGGCCGCCGCGCGCAGGTCGGTCTCACCGGGGGAGAGGCTGAGCACCATCGCACGGCCCGAGCGGTCAATCGCCCGGCGCACTGCCTGGATCTCCGGCTCGTTGCGCAGGGTGGGGCGGGCGATGTCGTCCACCTTGACAAAGTCCACGCCCCAGGAGGCGATCAGGGCGAAGACCGAGTCGTAGTAGGCCTGCGCGCCGGGGCGCGCCATGTCGATTCCGTACATGTCGCTGTTCCACGGGCACACGTGGACCAAGTCGGCGATGTCGGCGGCGCGGTAGGGGCTGCCCGCGATCGGCAGGTTCTCCTCGACCGCCTGGCGGGGGATGCCCCGCATGAGGTGGATGCCGAGCTTGAGCCCCTTGGCGTGGACGTAGTCGGCGAGCGGCCTGAAGCCCATGCCCCCGGCTGCGCCCGGAAACTTGTTGGGAGCGGGCAGGAGCCTGCCGTACGGGTCCAGCGTGAGCCGGGCGCCGGCGTGGTAGCCGAAGCCCGTGGCGCCGGGCTCGTACCACTGGATGTCGACGACGACGTA
>CAYNLL010000433.1:0-3219 GCA_964398015.1 uncultured Opitutaceae bacterium
CTTTACGCTCGAGGCTCCGCCCCAAAACGCCGGCGCCATCCGGGCGGACCCGCAGCTGGTGCTGGACCGACGGATCCGGCAGGGCAACCCGTTCCGCGGACTGGCCTTTAACACCGAGAAAGCGCCCTTTGACGACGAGCGTGTCCGCCGCGCAATCGCGCTGGCCATCGACCGGGAGGGCATCGTCCAGGTGGTGGGATTCGGCGAATACCACCCCAAGGCTGACTTCCTCGCCGCAACGACTCGCTATTACGACCCCTCCTTCCGGCATGCCCTAGACTATGACCCGGCGACCGCCAACCGGCTGCTGGATGAGGCCGGCTGGACCTCCCGGGACAGTGATGGCTTTCGCACGAAGGGCGGGGTCCGGCTGGGCGCCGAGCTTCTCAGCACCACCATCTTCACGCCCTCCCCGGTTATTGTGGCGTTGCAATCCGATCTAAAGAAAGTCGGATTCGATCTGCGCCTGGTGCTCCTGCCGCAGACCGAGCTCACCGATCGCCGCACCGCCGGGTCGTACCAGGCGATCGCGGCGGGAGTGTGGCACACAAACACGCCAGATGCCCTGTACATCGTTTATGCCAGCGACGAGATCTCTTCACCGAGGCACGTCGGGCAGAACAGCTCCCGGTTGCACGACGCGGCGTTGGACGACCTGCTGAGGCGGGCCCGCCGGTCCAACGATCCGGTTCTGCTCCGGCACCTCTATTTCGAGGCCCAGCGCCGTCTGACCGAACTCGTCCCCTCGGTTCCGCTCTACGAGAATTACAGCTTCGTCGCCTACCGGAAGCGGGTACACGGGGTCCTTTACGATACCTCGCACAATACGCCGATCTTTACCGCGGCGTGGCTGGGGGACGATCCACGATGAATGCCGTGCTGAAGCGGATCCTCTGGCGCCTGCTGGCGGGAGTGGGCGTACTGTGGGGGGCGGCGACGCTCGCATTCCTGACGATCAGCTTATCCGGGGGCGATACGGCCCTCGCCGTTCTGGGCCACGACGCGATGCCGACCCCAGAGGTGCTGGCCCGGGTCCGGGCGGACTACCACCTGGATCAGCCGATCTATCGCCAATATCTCGGCTATCTGGCGAGGGTTGCCCACGGTGACCTGGGCGAATCGTACCGGCTGCGGATCCCGGTGGCGCGCGCGATCGGGCAACAGATTGGCGCCACGGCGGAACTGGCCCTGGGGGCGGGGGTGGTGGCAATCCTGGCCTCGGCCACGATCGCGCTCAGCACGGCTCGCCGGGCCAACTGGATTCGGGGGACGTTCTCCAATGCCGAGCTGGTCGGCTCCTCCACTCCTGGCTTCGTGGTCGGGATCCTGCTGCTCCTCCTCTTCTCCTTTCGCCTGCACTGGCTGCCCGCCTCCGGCCAACAGGGCTGGAAGGCGCTCATCCTGCCCGTCCTCACCCTGGCGATCCCGATGGTTGCGGTCATGACCCAGGTCCTCCGCCATGCGCTCGAGGAGGTGCTCGATCAACCCTTCATCATCACCGCCCGGGCCCGGGGGATGTCGGAGGCGGGGGTGCGGGTCCTTCACGCCCTGCGGCATGCGCTCGTCCCGTTGGTCACCCTCGCCGGGAATTTCTTCGGGATGCTGCTGGGAGGGGTGGTCATCGCGGAGACGCTGTTTGCCCGCGAAGGGGTGGGGCGGCTGGTCGCCGACGCCACCACCAACAAGGACGTTCCCTTGGTCCTCGGGGTGACGCTCCTGTCGGCCTCCGTGTATGTCCTGGTGAACCTGGCCGTCGATTTGATCAACACTGCCTTCGATTACCGCGCCCGCCCAGCGTGAAGGCTCACCTGCAAACCGAAGCTACCTCCCTATGCCCGCCACCGAACCCACCGCCCCCGCAAACAAGGCTCCCCTCGATCCGGCCGCGGCCGCGGTGACCCCGCGGGCGATTCCCCGCGAGGTCGCGCCCGAGGCGTACATCCGGCCGGAAGATGCGCCGTCTTGGGCCGAGCTCGCGGCCCGGTTCCGCCCGATCTTCGCCCGCATCGCCGAGGGCGCGGTCGAGCGCGAGAGGAGCCGGACGCTCGCCCACGAACCTGTGGCTTGGTTGCGCGAAGCAGGTTTCGGGGCCGTCCGCATCCCCAAGGCCTATGGCGGTCTCGGCGCCACCATCCCGCAGCTCTTCCGGCTGCTGCTTGAGCTCGCGGAAGCTGATTCCAACATTTCGCACCTCTTTCGGGGCCATTTTGCGTTTCTTGAGGCTCGCCTCAACCTTCCGGAGCCCGCGGTTCATGCCCGGTGGTTCCCGCAAATTGTGAAGGGCGTGGTGCTCGGCTACGCGATGGCCGAACTGACCGAGCACACGGGGGGATCAGCCCGGCTCCTCAATGAGGACGGACAGCTGCTGGTCGACGGGACCAAGTACTACAGCACGGGCACGATCTATGCGGACTGGATCATTGTCGCTCTCCTTGAAGGCGAGGACCGGGTGAGTGTTGCGGTCCCGTCCAATGCCCCCGGCGTTACCCGCCTCGACGACTGGGATGGGTTTGGGCAGCGCCTGACCGGAAGCGGTACCACCAAGTTTGACCGGGTGAAAGTGAGCGACGAGCAGATCATCCGCCGCTTTGCCGTGGGCGACCTCACCCAAAACTACCAAAAATCCTTCCTCCAGCTGGTCCTACTCGCGAGCGCCGCGGGGGTGGGCCGGGCGGTGGCCCGGGACGGTATCGCCTTTGTTCGGCCGCGGACCCGAGCCTTCGGCATCCCTGGCAAGTCGAGCCCCAAGGATGACCCCCTGGTCCAGCGGGTGATCGGGAAGGTCTCCAGCCTGGCGTTCTCCGCCGAGTCGCTCGTGCTCGCCATCGCCCAACAGCTCGAGGAACTCTACCAAGCGGCCCAGCGGGGTCAGGCCACGGAGGCCGACTACGTGGCGCTCGAGATCAAGGCCTACCAGGCGCAACAGATCGTGCTGCCGCAGGTGCTGGAGGCCAGCACGCTGGTGTTCGAGGTCGGAGGGGCATCGGCTACGAGCGAAAGCCGCCGCCTCGACCGGCACTGGCGAAACGCAAGGACGGCCGCGTCGCACAATCCGGCGATCCACCGCGAAGCCGCCATCGGCGACTATCTCCTGAATGGGACCCTTCCGGACCGGGCCTTCCGGGAGGCGCTGGAGAAGCGCAATGCCGCCAAGGCGGGTGAACCCAAGGAAGACGCCTCGGCGCCGGGGTCCCCCGCGCCAGCCCAAGGCCCATCCGC
>CAYNLL010000434.1:0-3186 GCA_964398015.1 uncultured Opitutaceae bacterium
CTGGGCGTGACGGGGTTCGGGATGATGCAGGAGTACGCCGCCAGCAACACGCTCATCCAGACCCTGGTCGAGGACGACAAGCGCGGCCGCGTCATGAGCTACTGGGCCATGGCGTTCATGGGTGCTAGCCCCTTCGGCAGCCTCCTTGCGGGAAGCCTAGCGCCCGTGATCGGCGCGCCAGGAACGGTGCTGCTCTGCGGCACGGGCTGCGTCGTGGGAGCTGTTTGGTTCTGGCGGCAGTTGCCAAAGCTGCGCCCGGTGATCCGCCCCATCTATCAGCAGCTCGGTATCTTGCCTGTGGTTCCCGCCGTGCCCGTCGCCTTGGGCGCCGACAACTAGGGCCGACGCGGGAGCCCTGCCCGCCTAAGGGGACCCACGGCGCCTTCAGGCTCGAACCCGCCGTGGGTCCGTCCGTCGTGGGGCCGCGAGAGCCGATCTGTCGCTCAAAAGTCCTTGAAATCGCCGTCTAGGGGAATCTCTCCCCTGCGGGCGGCAACACCCTCGGGCGCAGCGGCGGGCCTCGCGTGGCCATTCTTGCCGGCGATGTGCCTGATCTCGGGACGCTTGGCCGCCACCGGGGCACCATGGACCTTCTTGGCGACGGCAACGGGGGCGGAGTGCTCCCTCACCGCCGCGCCGCTGTTGGCGTTCACCAGCTTCAGGAGCTCGCGCACGGATCCCTTCATGGATTCCGCCTGGGCGTTCAATTCCTCCGCGGCGGCGGCGCTCTCCTCCGCATTCGCGGCGTTGCTCTGGGTCACCTTGTCCATCTGCCCGACGGCCGTGTTGATCTGCGAAATCCCCTGGGTCTGCTCGCGCGAGGCGCCGGCCACCTCGGCCACAAGCTCGTCCACCTGGCGGACCTTCGTGAGGATCTCGTTCAGTGTATTTGACACTTTGATACTTATCTCCACGCCCTGTCCTGACTTGGCGATGGCGCCCTCTATCTTGGCCGCGGTCTCCTTTGCCGCCTGGGCGCTGCGCTGGGCCAGGTTGCGGACCTCGTCGGCGACGACGGCGAAACCCATTCCCGCCTCCCCGGCGCGGGCAGCCTCCACGGCCGCATTCAGCGCGAGGATGTTGGTCTGGAAGGCGATCTCATCGATGGTCTTGATGATCTTGGCGATGTCGTCGCTCGAGACCTTGATGGCCTCCATGGCGGAGGACATCGCCTGCATGTCGCCGACACCCTTGTCGGCCGCGGACCGGGCCTGCGTGGCAAGGTCGTTGGCCTTCTGGGCGTTCTCCGAGTTGCGCTTCGTCATGCTGGCCATCTCCTCCAGGGAGGAGCTGGTCTCCTCCAGGGAGGCCGCCTGCTCGCTTGCGCCCTCGGCAAGCGTCTGGCTGGCCGATGAGACGTGGCCCGACGCGGTGGCCACCTGCTGGGACCCGTCGTTGAGCTCGCCGGCGACACGGTTAAGAATCTTGCCGGTGCCCCGGATGATGACGAGGGCCACGCCCGACCCGACGAGAGAGGCGATGACCAGCCCAACCAGAATTCCGGCCTGTGAGTTTTGCACGGCCGTCTGGATGGCGTTCCCGGCGTTCTCTGAGTCCGATCTGATGAGCTCGATGAGGTCCCCGAGAACCCCGAGGTATTTTTCGGACGCCGGGTCCAGCTGCGACCGGGCCATAGCGTAGGCGGCGGCAGCGTTGTTCGCTTGCCGGCTCGCGGCGAGCACGTCCGCACGCTTCTGGTTGTACTCGTTTCTTGCTTCCTTGACCTGCTCCAGCAGGGTACGCCCCTTCTCGCTGACGATGAGCTTCTCGAGACCTTCGTAGACCTTGGCGTTGTCGGCGGAGCCCGTGCTGAGCGAGGCCTCAAGGTTTGCCCCATCCGCCTTATCCGTGCTTCCGATGCACTTGTAGACCACCTGGTTGGACGCGATCGCGTTCTTCTGCGCGCGATAGACGAGCTCTATGGTGGGCAGGGATCGCTTGGTCACCTCGTCGGAATGGTCCTTGATGGTGACAAGTTGGGTATAGGCGAAGGCTCCCAGAGCCAGAGCCACAAAGATGACGCTAGCGAAGCCTACGGTGATTCGTTTTCCAATGGTCCAGTTGCTCATGATGCTTTCTTTTATTCTTCTTGTTCTGAGGGTTTGCAGAGTATTGCGGCGCGCAGGGCCTCGTGTCCGCCTGCGGCCAGCACGCGATCGATGTCCAGAAGCGTCTTTATCGATCCCTTGATCTTGGCGATGCCCAGGACGCTCTTCGTGAAGCATTCGCCTCCAAAGTCGGGCGTCTCCTCAATCTCTGACGCTGCGACATTGATCACTTCCTCGACGTTATCGACGACAAGGCCCATCAGGCTCGATTTGCCCTCCGGCGTCTTGACCAGCACCACCACGATGCAGGTTTGGTCGGTGTTCGATGCGGCCGCGAAGCCGAACCGGACGCGGAGATCCAGGACAGGAATGATCTTGCCGCGCAAGTTGATGACGCCGCGGATGTAGTCGGGCATCTCCGGCAGCGCCGTGATCTCCGTCACGCGGATGATCTCGCGCACATGCATCACGTCGATGCCGTAGGACTCCCGGTGAATCGCAAACGTGAGGTACTTCCCGGCGAGGCCGTGGACCCCTTTAGCAGGGTTCTCCTTTATCAGCGTGGACATGGTTATCGGCAGATGGGGTGCGGGGGCGAAAGCAGGGAGTGACTCCGGTAGTCCCTTGTGTATCGGCATATTCCCTAACGACCTGAGCGAAACGTTCGGCGTCATCGGCCGATCCTCCTGAAGGCGTACGCCTGCAGCCTAAGTCTTTCATGGCCATATTGTTGCCTTGTCAGTGCTCGAACGCCCCAGGCACCGTGGCAGCCGGCGTTGGGTACCGCAGCGCAGGATTTGCCCGGTGTTGTTCGGCCGCGGGGACAGGCTCGGGCACGGAGTCCAGGCCGCCAGGCCTGTGCCGCCCCGCCGGCGTCGGGCCTCCCCTACCGAAAGATCACCGAGCCGTCGATCGAACCGATTGACGGCCGACCCGCCAGGGCCATCGCAATCTCAAGCTCCCGTCGGAGTATTCCCACCACGTGTGCGACGCCGTTTGCGCCGCTCACCGATAGCCCATACGCGTAGGGGCGGCCGATGAGCACCGCCGACGCGCCGTAGGCCATCGCCTTGAGGACGTCGGTGCCGCGCCTGATCCCTCCGTCCACCAGGACGGGCATGCGTCCACCCACCCGTGC
>CAYNLL010000435.1:0-3183 GCA_964398015.1 uncultured Opitutaceae bacterium
GATCCTCGGGATGAAGGTGCCCCACATCGAGCTGTACGTGAGGCCTGGTCGGGACATGGCCCGGCTGGTCGAGGTGGCGGCCATGACCCAGGCGCTCAAGCGGATGGGCCACGACCCGGCCAAGGACTTCAACGACCGGCTGATCGCGTTCATGTCCGAGGACAGCCCGGCAAAGCGCCTGAAGATCAAGCCCATCGAGCGCGAGGAGCGCGCCCCTGGCCGCCTCGGTCCGGAATAATCCCATGGCACCATCCGAACGCGCCGACGGCCGAAAGGCCGACGAACTCCGCTCCATCTCCTTCGAAGCCGACTTCGCGCCCCACGCGACCGGCTCCGTCCTCATCCGCTACGGCTCCACGCAGGTCATCTGCGCGGCGACGATCGAGCCGGGCGTGCCGACATGGATGAAGCAGCAGGGCGTCAAGGGCGGCTGGCTCACGGCGGAGTACTCGATGCTGCCCTACTCCACCCATGAGAGGAAGGCGCGCGACATCAACAAGGGCAGGCTCGACGGCAGGACGGTCGAGATCCAGCGGCTGATCGGGCGCTCGCTGCGCGCCGCGATCGACCTTGAGCGGCTCGGGCAGAACACGCTCTGGCTGGACTGCGACGTCCTCCAGGCAGACGGGGGCACCCGGACGGCTTCGATCACGGGAGCCTACGTCGCTGCGCGCCTGGCGGTCCAGAAGCTCATGGACCAGGGCAAGCTCAAGGAGAGCCCGCTCACCGACTCGGTGGCCGCCGTCAGCGCGGGGCTCTTCGAGGGAAGGCCCTACCTCGACCTTGCCTACCTCGAGGACAAGGACGCCCAGGTCGACTTTAACATCGTCATGACGGGCCGCGGCCAGTTCGTCGAGGTCCAGGGCACGGGCGAGGAATCCACCTTCAGCCAGGCCCAGCTCGACGAGTTGCTCGCGCTGGCCCAGAAGGGCCTCAAGGAGCTCTCGGCGATGCAGGCGGCGTTCCTCGCGAAGCGGCTGCTCGCGACGTGATCCCGTGCGCTTCGCGCCGAGGCATTACCGCTGGACATGGTCCTTCAGGTCGCCGCCGGCGGCCCTGTGGCCGCTGGTCTCCAACACCGACCGCTTCAACCGCGACTGCGGGCTCCCGCCGTTCCAGGCGCGGCCCTCCCCGCCGGGCGCCCCGCCCGCCGAGCCGGGCATGCGCCGGCTGAGGGCCTCCTACCTCGGGATCGAGGGCGAATGGGAGGAGAGGCAGTTCGAGTGGATCGAGCCCCTGCGCTTCGCGGTCAGGCGCACCTTCACGAAGGGCCCCCTCGCGAGCATGGTCCAGTCCTGCGACCTCTCGGCCGGGCCCGGGGGCGGGACGACCCTGGTCTACGAGGTGGCGATCGAGCCCTCGGGCCTGCTGGGCGCCGCGCTCACGCCGCTCGCCGTCGGGCTGCGGATGCGGAAGGCCGCGGAGAGGGTCCTGCGGCGCTATGACGGGCTTGCCGCCAGGGGCAAGGCCGTCGCGGAGGTGCGCCGCCCCTCCTCGGCAGCCGAGGGCACGCGCCACGCGCTCGCCTCCCTCTCCACGGCGCTCGTCCGCGAGGCCCGCCAGCAGCCGGCGCTGGTCGAGCGCCTGAGCGCCTACGTCGCCGACGCCGACGACCTCTCCGCCTCGAAGATGAGGCCCTACGCCCTAGCGGACGCGTGGGGCGCCGACCGGCGCGAGACCCTCGACCTCTTCCTCAACGCCACACGCGCGGGCATGCTCGACCTGAGCTGGGAGGTCCTCTGCCCCCATTGCCGCGGCTCGAGGCAGGGCGGCCCCAGCCTCACCGACGTCTCGTCGCAGGCCCACTGCGAGTCGTGCGGCATCGATTTCACGGTCAACTTCGACCAGTCGGTGGAGCTCACCTTCGTCCCCAACCCGGCCATCCGGCGGGTGCCACGCCTGGAATACTGCGTTGGAGGGCCCCAGATCACCCCGCACATTGTCGCCCAGAAGCGCCTTGGCCCGGGCGAGAGCCTCTACGTGGCGATGTCGTTCATCGAGGGGCGCTACCGGGTGCGCGCGCAGGGGCTCGCGACCCACGAGGCCTTCCGGATCGAGCGCGGCGGCGCGACGGCGGCGCGCATCGCCGTCGGGCCCGCCCCCTCCTCCTCCGCGGAGCCGTCGCTGGCTCCGGACGCCGTCCTCAACATCGTGAACGACGACCCCGGCGAGCGCCTTGTCGTGATCGAGCGGATCGCCTGGACCGACCAGTCGGTGACCGCGGCGGCGGTCACCTCGCGCCAGGTGTTCCGCGACCTCTTCTCCCGGGAGATCCTGCGCCAGGGGGAGCGGATCTCGGTCGGGTCGATCACGATCGTGTTCACGGACCTGAAGAATTCGACGCGCCTCTACAGGGACATCGGGGACGCCCCTGCCTTCGGGCGCGTCCTCACGCACTTTGACGCCCTCAAAGCGGCCGTGGCAGAGGGGGGCGGGGCTATTGTGAAGACGATGGGCGACGCCGTCATGGCCTCCTTCACGCAGCCGGCCGCGGCCCTGCGGGCCCTGCGCCGCGCCCAGGAGCACCTCGCCGCGTCGGAACCGTCGCAGGTGCCCCTCTCCCTCAAGTGCGCCCTGCACCAGGGACCCTGCCTGGCCATCAGCCAAAACGAGCGCCTGGACTACTTCGGGACCACCGTGAACGTGTGCGCGCGCCTGTGCGCCCTCTCGACGGGGGACGACATCGTGGTCACGGCCCAGGTCCTCAGGGACCCGGAGGTCGCCGCGCTGCTCGGCTACCCCGCCGCGGGCCTGTCCGCACGCCGCGACGCCCACGCCCTGCGGGGCCTCGGCGACGCCCCCTACGAGTTCTGGAGGGTCGCCCCCTCGAATTTTTAGCGTGCCCACGCGCAGCAAAATCTGCCACACCGTAACGCTCGACCCATGAACATACACGAATACCAGGCAAAGGCCCTCTTTGAGAAGTTCGGCGTCGCGGTCCCGAAGGGCGCCGCGGCGAAGACACCGGGGGAGTTCGCCGCGGCGCTCGCCAGCCTGCCGGAGGGGCCGACGATGGTGAAGTCGCAGATCCACGCGGGCGGCCGCGGCAAGGGCGTGTTCAAGGACGGGTACAAGGGGGGAGTCAAGTTCTGCAAGACGAAGGCCGAGGCCTCGGAGATCGCGGGCCGGATGCTCGGCAACACGCTCGTCACGGCCCAGACGGGGCCGGCGGGCCGCAAGGTG
>CAYNLL010000436.1:0-3175 GCA_964398015.1 uncultured Opitutaceae bacterium
TCCAGAAGATCGAGGGGAACATCACCTTCCACACCGCCCGCTCGACCGCGTTTCCGCAGCCCGGGCCGGGAACGGCGCCCAAGCCGGGCCCGATGCCCGTCGACGCCCCGAAGCTGCGGTCCTTCCTCGGCCTCACCAGCGTGTCCTATGTAGAAAGCCACCCGACGCTCGCCATCGTCGATTCAACCCTGGCATCGCCTTGAGCGATGGACAACACCCTCTGGGCGAAGCTTCACGGAGCGAGCGTGCATTTTCCCATAGCGCTCATCCTCTGCTCCTGGGCGCTGGATGCGCTGGGACTCTTCCCTGCCGTCGCGGCGGTGAAGCGCGGCCTCCACTCGGCAGGCTACTGGACGATGCTCCTCGGTGCTCTCGGAACTGTGCCGGCTGTCGTTACCGGCATGCTGATGACAAACGGGGTGCTCCTCGGGCATGACGCGCTGAGGCTCCACCACCTGTTCGCGTGGCCGGCCTTTGGCATGGCCGTGGGGCTGGCCACGTGGCGCGCGCTCTCAAGCGGCGCCCCGGGCGAGAGGCCGCCCCTCGCCTACCTGGCCGCGGTGGGGCTGGCCTCGGCCCTCGTGCTCGGCGCCGGCTACTGGGGCGGCGAAATGATCCTCGCGCACCCATGACGGATCCGACGCCCACCCCCGGCAGCGGCCTGGCCCCGGCCACCCGCGTGGCCATTTCCGCGGGGGCGGGGGCGCTGGCGCTCGCCTGCGCCCTTGGCCTCTCGCTGCTCCTGCGCCATCAGGCTGCAGGCGTCTCGCGGCAGCAGCCGACTCCCGAGGCCTGGCTCGAGGCGCCCACCCCCGCCTCCCCCGTCCTCGCTTCCCAGGGGCGAAGGCTGTTTCTCTCGAGCTGCGCGCATTGCCACGGGGCGGACGCGTCTGGAGCCGAAGGGCCCGATCTTCACCAAGTCGAGGTGAGCGACCGCTACATCTTCAACATCATCACCCACGGGATAAAGCACGAGATGCCCTCGTTCGCCAAGAAGCTCGGCAAGGAGGACATCGCAAAGCTGACGGCCTACGTCCGCTCCCTCGACTGACACGACGGCGCCCGCCCGCGGACACGCCGCTTTCAAGCCTGTACCGGGACGCGGAATCGCGCTAGCGTGGCCCGCGCATGAAGGTCCTATTCATAGGGGGAACGGGGTTCATCAGCACGGCCTGCACGGAGCTCGCGCTCGCGCGCGGGATCGATGTGACGCTGCTCAACCGCTCGCGGCGCCCGGCCCTTGCCGGGGCGAAGACGATCGCCGCCGACATCGCTGATCCTGTCGCGGCGGCGGCCGCCCTGGCCGGCCGGAGCTGGGACGCCGTCGTCGACTTCATCGCGTTCACCCCGGCCGACATCGAGGCGCGCCTTGCGCTCCTGCGCGGCAGGGCCGGCCAGTACATCTTCATCAGCTCGGCGAGCGCCTACCAGAAGCCGCTCTCCGACTACCTGATCACCGAGTCGACCCCGCTCTCAAACCCGCTTTGGGAATATTCGCGAAACAAGATCGCGGCGGAGGAGCGGCTGCTGCGCGCCTACAGGGACGAGGGCTTCCCCGCGGCGATCATCCGGCCGTCGCTCACCTACGGCGACCCGGTCGTGCCGCTTCCCGTCAACAGCTGGCTCAAGGGCTACACGGCGATCGACCGGATGCGCCGGGGACTGCCGCTCATCATTCCCGGCGACGGGCTCTCCCTCTGGACGATCACCCACAATTCGGACTTCGCAAAGGGCCTGGTCGGCCTGCTGGGCCACCCCGGCGCGCTCGGCCACGCGTTCCACATCACCTCGGACGAGGCCCTGACATGGAATCAGATCCACCAGATGACCGCCGAGGCCGCGGGGGTCGCCTCGCCGTCCTTCGTCCACATCGCCTCGGACTTCATCTCGGCTTGCCTCCCCTCCATGGTCGGCACGCTGCTCGGCGACAAGTCGAACTCCGCCGTCTTCGACAATGCGAAGATCAAGCGGTTTGTCCCGGGATTCTGCGCGACCACCCGCTACAGGGACGGCATCGCGCGGACGGTCGCGTGGTACGACGCGGATCCCGCCCGCCGCGTGGTGGACACGGAGGCGTGCGCCTCGTGGGACAGGCTGATCGGCGCCTACAACAGGGGCCTGGACGCCGCGCTCGCGGAGTTCGGCCAGGCGAGGGGCCCGGCGGCCTAGCGCCAGTAGCCCCGGACGTAGACGTAGGCGCCGCCGCGGTAGACCCAGTGCGGCCTCACGAAGACGCGGAACTCCGGCGGGGGGATCTCCCAGTGGCCGGCCACCCAGTAGTACCGGTACCCGTCATACCCGTAGTAGCCGGCGATCCATACCGCGGACGGCGTGGGCTGCTGCGTCACGACGTCCTCGGGCGGCGCCGGAGGAGGCGGCACCTGGGGCACGGCGACGTTCGTCGTCGCCTCGTACTCCGAGCGGTAGATGGTCCCGTTCTGGTGGTCGACCGAGTTGACGATCGTCCCGCCGGCGATCGCGCCCGCAAGCGCCCCGATCGCGGCCCCGCCGAGCGCGTTATGGCCCCCGCTGTTGTTGCCGATGACCGCGCCGGCGAGCGCCCCGAGGGCGCCGCCCGCGACGGCTCCGTTCTGCGTGTTGGGCCCCGTGCCCACGCATCCGGCGCATAGCGCAACGGCGGCTGTTAAAGCGATTATTGGCTTGGTATTCATTCGATTGGTCTGACGTTCTTAGAACATGGAGGTTGCGCAAAGTTCCGTGTGATTGGACCTTTTTTATTTCGCAAGATATTGGAATATAATGCGATGCGCCCGCCCTATTCCTCCGCCTGGAGGGTCGCCACGACCGAAAAATCCTCGAGCGTCGTGGTGTCGCCCTTCACGGTGCCGCCCGCCGCGATCTCCTTGAGGATGCGCCTCATGATCTTTCCGCTTCGCGTCTTGGGCAGTCCCGCTGCGAACCTCACGTCGTCGGGCCGGGCGAGCGATCCGATCTCCTTGGCGACGTGGGCGCGGATCTCCTCCTTCAAGGCCACCGAGGCCTCGATGCCGTTCTTGAGCGTGACAAAGCAGACGAGCGCCTGCCCCTTCAGGTCGTCCGGACGGCCGATGACGGCGGCCTCCGCGACGGACGGATGAGAGACGACGGCGCTCTCGACCTCCGCCGTGCCGATCCTGTGCCCCGAGACGTTGAGGACGTCGTCGATGCGGCCGAC
>CAYNLL010000437.1:0-3166 GCA_964398015.1 uncultured Opitutaceae bacterium
ACGCGCTCACGTTCCAGGTCCCGGGCGGGATGCTCAGCAACTTCAGGAACCAGCTCAAGGAGCTGAAGATGGAGGAGAAGTTCGCGGCGGTCATGGCCGAGGTCCCCGTCGTGCGCGAGGCGCTCGGCTGGATCCCGCTGGTGACCCCCACCTCGCAGATCGTGGGCACGCAGGCGGTGCTCAACGTCAAGTTCGGCCGCTGGCAGAACCTGGCGCAGGCCACCATCGACATCGCCCTCGGCAAGTACGGACGGCCCCCGGGGGGGATCAGCCCCGAGGTCCAGGCGCTGGCGCGCAAGAAGTCCGGCCAGGCGCCGATCGAGGGACGCCCCGCCGACCTCCTCGCGCCTCGAATGCCCGCCCTCAGGCAGGAGCTGGCGAAGAAAGGGATCGAACCCTCCGACGACAACGCGGTCCTCTACGCCATGTTCCCGAGGGAGACGGAGGCGCTCTATGTCAAGAAGCCCGCGCCGGCTGCGGCGCCCCAGCCGGTGGTGATCGCCTCCCGGGCGACGAACGGGACGTCGCACGCCTCGCCCGCGGCGCCGTCCGCCCACGCCGCGAGGCGGTTCTTCATCACGATCAACAGCCACAGGAGCGAGGTGCTCGTGGAGGAAATCAACTGAAGCCATGATCGCTGAAACCCAGGAGAAGCTCTTTGAGGGATTTCCCGCCACGAGCGCGGCCGAATGGCGGAGGGCCGCCGAGGAGGCGCTCGCGGGAGCTCCCTTTGAGAAGAAGCTGGTCACGAGGACGCCCGAGGGGATCGACCTGCAGCCGATCTACAGCCGCGAGGAGGCCGAGCGCCTCCCCCTGCGCGCGACATGGCCCGGCCTGCCGCCCTATGTCCGCGGGCCCGCGGCCCTCGACTCGCGCCCGAACGGGTGGAGGATCGCGCAGGAGCTGCCCTACGGGCTGCCCGAGGAGTTCAACCCGGCGCTGCTCCAGGACCTCAACCGCGGGCAAAACTGCGTCAACCTGCTCCTCGACGTCGCGACGCGGCTCGGGCTGGATCCCGACGCGGGCCTCCCGGGCGAGGTGGGGGGCTGCGGCCTCTCGCTGGCGACGCTCGACGACATCGAACGCGCGCTGCGCGGCGTCGATCTCTCGGCCGTGCCGCTCCACGTCCCGGCGGGGATCTCCGCGCTCTCGATCACGGCCCTCCTGGCGGCCTGGCTGGCCGAGCAGGGCAAGCAGCCGTCGTGCCTGCACGGCGCCGTGCTGTCCGACCCGATCGCCGAGTGGGTCGCCAGGGGCACGCTTCCCGGCGGCCTCCCTGCGGCCTACAGCGAGACGGCGGCGCTCACCGACTGGGTCGCGCGCAACGAGGTGGGCCTGCGGACCGTGGGCGTCCAGGCGAGCCTCTGGGCCGACGCCGGCGGCAACGCCGTGCAGGAGCTCGGCTTCGGGCTCGCGACCGGCGTCGAGTACCTGCGCGAGCTGGCGCGCCGAAAGCTCCCGGTAGACCGCGCGGCCCCCCACTTCCTCTTCACCTACGCCCTGGGCTCAAACCTCTTCATGGAGGTCGCCAAGCTCCGGGCGGCCCGCCTGGTCTGGGCTCGGGCCGTGGGCGCGGCGGGCGGCGGGGCGCAGGCCCAGCGGCTGGTGTGCCACGGGCGCACCTCGATGTGGAACAAGACCGTGCTCGACCCCCACGTGAACCTGCTCAGGGCGACGGCCGAGGCCTTCGCCGGCGTCGTCGGCGGCTGCTCCAGCCTCCACGTGGCGCCGTTTGACGAGTGCTTCCGGGTCCCCGACGACTTCTCTCGGCGCCTCGCGCGCAACATCCAGATCATCCTGGGCGAGGAGTGCCAGCTCAACAGGGTGGTCGACCCCGTCGGGGGCTCCTGGTACGTCGAGACGCTCACGCTGCAGCTCGCGGAGAAGGCGTGGGCCCTGTTCCAGGACGTCGAGCGCAGGGGCGGCATGGCCGCGGCGCTCAGGGCGGGCTTCCCCCAGGAGGCCGTCGCCGCATCGGCGAAGGAGCGCATCGCCAGCGTCGAGACCCGCAGGGACGGGGTCATCGGGACGAACCTCCACCCGAACCCGAGGGAGAGGCTGGAGGCGGTCGTGCACCCGGACTACGCGGCCCTCGCGGCGAAGCGCGCCGCGCACATCGTCAACTACCGCACGGCGCCGGAGGCCGAGCGCGGCGCCGAGGTCCTCGCCAAGCTGGTCAGGCTTCTCGGCGCGCCCGCGTCCGCCAAGATGGCGACCGTGATCGACGCCTTCCTGCACGGCGCGAGCCTGGGCGAGGTGGCGCGCGTCCTGCGCTCCGGGTGCCCCGACGAGCCGGCCATCGCCCGGGTGGCGGCCCGCCGAAGGAGCGAGTCCTTCGAGGCGATCCGGCGGCGCTCAGAGGCGCACAGGGAGAGGACCGGCGCCCGGCCCAGGGTCTTCCTGGCCACCATGGGCCCGCGCAAGCAGTTCGGCGCGCGGGCGGAATTCAGCGCGGGCTTCTTCGCCGCCGGGGGATTCGAGACGGTCCCCGGCAAGGGCTTCGAGAGCCCCGAGGCGGCCGCGGCCGCGGCCCTCGAGTCGAAGGCCCCTGTCGTCGTCATCTGCTCGACGGACGAGACCTACCCCTTGATCGTCCCGCCGCTCGTGCGCGCGCTCAAGGCGGCGGCCCCCGCCCCGTGGGTGGTCCTCGCGGGACTTCCCGCGGGCCAGGCCGACAGCCTGCGGGCCGCGGGCGTCGACGAGTTCATCCACGTGCGCGCGAACTGCGCGCAGGTCCTCTCCGCCCTCCAGGACAGGCTCGGCCTCTAAAGGAATCCCGCCATGAAATTTCCAGACTACACGCAACTCCCGCTCGACGCCGCCGCGCTCGGCGGCGGCGACTACGAGGCATGGAAGGCCGCGGCGGCCGCCGAGGACCCGAGTCCCGGGGCGCTGGCCGACTGGATGACCCTCGAGCAGATCCCCGTGCCCGCGGTCTACTCGCAGCGGGACATGGAGCCCGTGGAGCACCTCGGCTACTCGGCCGGCCTGGCACCGTTCCTGAGGGGGCCCTATGCCACGATGTACGTCCTGAAGCCCTGGACGGTGCGCCAGTACGCCGGGTTCTCGACGGCCACGGAGAGCAACGCCTTCTACCGGCGCAACCTCGCGGCGGGCCAGACCGGCCTTTCGGTCGCCTTCGACCTGGCGACCCACCGCGGCTACG
>CAYNLL010000438.1:0-3152 GCA_964398015.1 uncultured Opitutaceae bacterium
GCGGGTCCTTCGCGACCCCCGCCTCCCTGTACTCGACGCCATGATCCTGGATGAACTGGACCAGGGACAGGTCGGCGCCCTTGTCGAATTCCGCGCGGACGGACAGGACCGCGATGAGGCAGGCGGCGGTGGCCGAGGAAAATCGAGACAGCGGTCTCAAGGTTCGGGGTTGGTCCCCAATGAAGCGGGGCCGACGGACGCGAGGCAACGATAAGTTCGGGGGCCGCTCCGACGGGCGGGGAACGCCCCGGGAGGCGCCCTGTCACTCGCCTGCGGCGGGGAGCTTGCGGGCCGCGGGCTTCTTCGTCGAAACCCTGGACGCGGAGGCGGGGCGGATGGGAACCTCCGCCCGAATGGAGGTGCCCGTTTCCGGCGAGGAGACGACGTCGAACTGGCCGCCGAACATCTCCACGCGTTCCCGCATCCCGGTCAGCCCGAGGCGGTTTCGCCATGCGCTGGTCGCGAGGCGGGCCACTTCGAACGCCTTTCCGTTGTCGGCGACCTCAAGGGAGACCCCGCTCGGGGTCTTGAGAATGCTGACGTTCACAACGCTGGCGTTCGCGTGCTTGATCACGTTCGTGATCGCCTCCTGAGCGATGCGGAACATCACGGTCCGCCGGTCGTTGTCCAGGGCCTCGATGCCGGGGTCGGCCGTCAATCGGATCACTCGGCCCCTCCGCTTGGGAAGGCCCTCGATGTAGGATCGAAGCGTCGGGATGAGCCCGAGGTCATCCAGCATCGCCGGCCGCAGGTCACGGGCGAACCGATGGACGATGCGCACGGCTTTTTCTACCATGTGGCGCACGGGCCCGATTGCCTTCTTTGCCCCGCGCGGGTTCGTGGCGGCGACCTTGGCGAACACCGCCAGCTGGACGTTGATGCCGAGCAGGATCTGGCTGACCTCGTCGTGCAGCTCGCGGCTGATCTCCTTGCGCTGGTTCTCCTGCACCGTGAGCATCTCGCGCGCCATGAGGCGGAGGCGCGTCTCAAGCAGGTGTGACTGGTGCAGCAGCTTTCGAAAGCGATTCTCGCTCTTCATGAGCGCGGCCTCGCTCTCCCTTCGCCTTACGATCTCATTCTCCAGCTTCAGGTTCGCGGCGGCCAGCACCCCGATGTGCTTGTGTTCCTTCTCCGCAAGCCTGCGGGCCGAGATGTCGGAGACCACGATCCGCGACAGCCGCGTCGCCTCGTTTGCGAGCGGCACGGATATGCCGGCAAGCTCCGCCCAGAAGGCCGCTCCGTTCTCCCGGACAAGCTCCGCCTCGCAGTGCTGCCTTCCGTTGCCGGAGAAGATGCGGTCGATGAACTCTTGGAAGACGGGTCGGCTTGCCGGCACGACGAAGAGCTGAAAACGTCGGCCGACCAGCCTGGACCGCGCTACGCCGAGCAGGACGGCCCCCGTCATGTTAAGCTCCACCATCGCCCCGGTTTCATCCATCGAGAAGTAGCCCACCGGCGCGAAGTCGTAGAGGTCGGTGAACTTCTCCAGGGCCGCGCTCGCGGTGGAGTTCGCCAGGTTCAGCTCCTCGTTCTGCAGCTCCAGCTCGATCTGGTGCACCTGCAGCTCGTGAAAGAGGCGCTGCGTGTCGTGCCCGAAGAGGGAAAGGGCCTCGCCGTTCACCTGGTGGCGCTCCGCTAGGCGGTGCTCGGACCGCTGGCGGAGGTTTTTGGGAAGGGGTTTGCTCATGTGATCGCGCGGCTCGCGGCGGGAACGCGGGCGGTAGGGGTCCCGGCGGCGCGCTTCCGCACGCCGTCATGCTCAGTTGCCGAGTCCCGGCGGGCGGCCAGAACCTCGAGACGGCTGTGCTTCTCTCGCAGGGTGGCCTCCAGCTTCTTGGCCGCGGTGATGTTCGTGAAGGTGATCACCACGCCGTCGATCCGGTTGTCCAGCGCGCTGTACGGCATGATCCGCGCCGTAAACCAGCTCCCGTCGACCGTGGCGACCGATTTCTCCGAGACCACAAGCGTCCGAAGCACCTCCTTCGCGTCCGCGACCAGTCGGGGATAGAGCAGAGTGGAGACAAGGTCCGTGATGGGCCTGCCGAGGTCGCCGGGAATCAACCTGAAGATCGCCTTGGCCTGGAGGGTGAACCGCCGCACGCACATGGCGTTGTCCAGGAACACTGTGGCAATGTCGGTGCTGTTGAGCAGGTTCTTCATGTCGTTGTTCGAGGAGGAGAGCTCATCGAGCTTGGACTGGAGCTCGGCGTTGACCGTCTGGAGCTCCTCGTTCAGGGACTGGGTCTCCTCCTTGGAGGTCGTCAGCTCCTCGTTTGTTGACTGAAGCTCCTCGTTTGTCGACTGGAGTTCCTCGTTCATGGACTTGAGCTCCTCCTGAGTGGTCTGCATCTCCTCGCGGTTTGTCTTGGCCTCGTCGCGCGCATGGCGCAATTCCCGCTGGAGGTTCCCTTGCCTTGCGCTTGAAACCCTGGCCTTGGCTCCCTTCCCCGCCGCGTGCGGCTCGGCCGGGAGGACCGCATCGGAAAAGACGACCAGCACCAGGCCGAGAAGCTCCTTGGGCTCCTCGAGCGCCTGCACGGAGATGTCGACGGCCTGGGCTTCGGTGCCCGCTCCCATCCTTATGCCCCTCACCGTGACAGTGCCCTTGGTCCGATTCACATTCTGGAGGGCGTTTGCCAGATCGTACCGCAGCCCCTCGCGGGCCATTGCGTTGATGTTCCAGTTGGCCTTGCCGACAGCCGGCTCCAGGTATTTGCCGGTCTTTCCGCTGATGTAGACGATGTCCCCCCGTTCGTTGACCAGCGCCGCAGGCGGCGAGAATTGCGACTGGAGCAGCTGGTCGGCCAGCGACTGGAGGCTTGCGGCGGGCCGGCCCGGTGCGGCGGGCGCCTTCGGCCTGGCTCCCGAGGCGGGGGCAAATACTCCGGGAAACTCAAGGGCGTCGCCGGGCGAGTGGCGCTCGCGCCGCTTGAAGATCCGTTCCTTTGCGGCCACGGTCGAGAAAAGGGCGTTGAATCTCCCGATGCTCTCGGAGCCGCCAAGGAAGAGCAGGCCCCCCGGATTGAGGATGAAATGGAACAGGGGGATGAGCTTCTTCTGCATCTCCGGCAGGAGGTAGATCAGGAGGTTGCGGCAGCTCAAGATGTCCAGCTTGGTGAAGGGCGGGTCCATGATCAGGTTCTGCTGCGCGA
>CAYNLL010000439.1:0-3149 GCA_964398015.1 uncultured Opitutaceae bacterium
GGTGATTCTCAACGCGCTCGAGGGCAAGCCCCTTCCCGTCTACGGGGACGTCAGGCAGGTGCGCGACTGGCTCTTCGTCGAGGACCACTGCCGGGCGATCGCCCTCGTCCTCGCGCGCGGCCGCGTCGGGGAGACCTACAACGTGGGAGGGCTCAGCGAGAAGGCGAACGTCGAGGCGGTGGGCCTCATCTGCTCGCTCCTCGACGCCAAGTCCCCGCGCAGCGACGGGCGGAAGTACGCCGAGCAGGTCGAGTACGTGGCGGACAGGCCCGGGCACGACCGGCGCTACGCGATCGACTGCTCGAAGCTGCAGCGCGGGCTCGGGTGGAGCCCCCGTGAGACCTTCGAGACCGGACTCGCGAGGACCGTCGACTGGTACCTCGCGAACCGGGCCTGGTGCGCGGAGATCACGGCGAAGCGCTATGCGCGCGAAAGGCTCGGGAGGACGGCGTAGGCCCCGACTTACCCCATGAACCGAAAAGGCATCATCCTTGCCGGGGGCTCCGGCACCCGCCTCTACCCCCTGACGATCGCCGTCAGCAAGCAGCTCATGCCGGTGTACGACAAGCCGATGGTGTACTACCCGCTCTCGACGCTCATGATCGCCGGCATCCGCGAGGTCCTCGTGATCTCGACGCCGGAGGATCTTCCCCTGTTTCGCAGGCTCCTCGGCGACGGCTCGGGCCTCGGCATGAAGCTCGACTATGCCGCACAGCCCCGGCCGGAGGGCCTGGCCCAGGCCTTCCTGATAGGCGCCGACTTCCTCGCGGGCGCGCCGAGCGCGCTCATTCTCGGCGACAACATCTTCTACGGCCACGATCTCCCGAAGTCGTTCGCGGCTGCGACCGCACGCGCCACCGGAGCCACGATTTTCGGCTACCACGTGGCGAACCCCTCGGCCTACGGCGTCGTCGAGTTCGCGAAGGACGGCCGCGTGCTCTCGCTCGAGGAGAAGCCCTCCACGCCCAAGTCGAGCTTCGCGATCCCGGGCATCTACTTCTACGACGAGCAGGCGGTGGCGTACGCGCGCCGCCTCAAGCCGTCCAAGCGCGGAGAGCTGGAGATCACCGACCTGAACCGGCTCTACCTCGACGACGGACTCCTGCACGCCGAGGTCCTCGGGCGGGGGACCGCGTGGCTCGACACCGGCACGCACGACTCGCTCCTCGAGGCGGCGCAGTACGTCCACGTGATCGAGAACCGGCAAGGGCTAAAGATCGCCTGCCTTGAGGAGATCGCGTGGCGCAACGGATGGATCGACAGCGCGGGGCTAGAGGCGAACATCGCCCGGCTGGGCAAGTCCGGCTACGCCCAGTACCTGCGCACCCTCCTCTCCGGCCAATAGGAGGCGCGCCGCCCGTGTCCCCGAGCCGAACCGAGGCGCCGCTGGTCAGCGTCATCACGCCGCTCTTCAACTGCCTGCACCACACGCGGGCGATGCTCGACAGCCTGCGCGAGACTATGCCGCAGGGCGTGTCGTACGAGGTGATCCTGGTCGACGACGGGAGCACCGACGGCACCCGCGAGTGGCTGGCCGGCCTCCAGGGGGACCACCGGATCCTCCTGAACGAGCGCAACCTCGGCTTCGGCGGGGCCACCAACCGGGGGGCGGCGCAGGCCCGCGGCAGTGTCCTCGCTCTGCTCAACAACGACCTTGTCCTGCCGCGCGGTTGGTTCAGGCCGATGCTCCGCGCGCTGCGGGCGCTGGGGCCCCGCGCGGGAATCATCGGCAATGTCCAGCTGGACGCCGCCACCCGCCAGGTCGACCATGCCGGGATCGTCGTCAACCTGAAGGGCAAGCCCGAGCACGACCGCCGGGACCCGGGCCTGCTGGCCTCGCTCCTTTTCCCGATCCGCGAGGCGTTTGCCGTCACCGGAGCCTGCCTCATGGTGCGCCGCGACACCTGGCTTGAGCTCGGCGGCTTCGACGAGGCCTACGTCAACGGGTGCGAGGACGTCGACCTGTGCCTGCGCGCCCGGGCTGCGGGCCTCGTGAACGCCGTCGCCTTGCGCAGCCGCGTCCTGCACCACGTGAGCGCCTCGCCGGGCAGGAAGCTCCGGGACGAGCAGAACACCCGCCGCCTCGTCCTCTCGTGGAGGAACGAGATGGCCGAGGCCGGAAGCCGGGGCTGGACGTGGACGCTCTTCTGCCCGGTGCTGCCTGACCCGCGGGATTATCCCGACGCGGTGGAGGCCTGGAGGATGGCCCTCTACATGGCGCACGCGCGGCGAAGCCCCCCCCCGTCCGCCCTCGCGGTCATCAACGTGGCGATCGAAGGGGAGCTCGCGCGCTGGAGCAAAATGTCCTCCGATTGACCATGGCCGCGCCCCACAACCCGCCCTTCGGGGGAGCCTTCTCGAGGCGCTTCACGCGCTTCTCCGGGCTCTACTACGACACCTTTGCGGTGGATTCGGGATGGATCCGCGAGGCGGCCGAGATCCGCCTCCCCCCGATCGTGGGGCTCGCCGAGGTGGTCGTCAGGGGCAGGTTTGTTGCCCACCCGCAGGCCCGGGGACTTGAGGGGGGCTTCCCCTCGCTTGAGGTCCTGATCGACGGCCGGAGCGCGGGCGCCGCCGCGTCCGGCGCCCCGGGGGCCTGGGAGGTGAGGGTCGCCCTCGACCCCTCCAGGGCGCAGGTCGGCTCAGTCCTCACGCTTCAGCTTCGCGGCGTCGGGCTCACGAACGCCCTGGCGTGGCTCGGGAGGGTCACCCTCCTCGGACCGCTGCAGCGCTTCCGCGCGCAGAACCGCAACCGCCAGCTTCGCGTTTCGTCGATCGAGTCAAGCGAGGGCGAGCCGATCTACGATTTCTCGAAACGGGAGAGCCCCTACTGCATCTCCTTTGCCCGCGCCCACTCGAGGACGGGGATGAACGTTGTCGGCTTCTTTGCCGCCGACCTCGGGATAGGCGAGTCGGCACGGTGCATGGCGCGCGCGGCCGACGCCGCGTCGATCCCCACGAGCCTGGTGCCGCTCAGGCTCAACTGCAGGAACCGGCTCGGCGACACCACCTACGCCGGCCGCCTCCAGGAGGCCAACCCCCATGGCGTCAACGTCTTTCACGTGGACCCACCCGTGGCCCGAGACATCGACCACCACCACGGGCCCGCCTTCAGGAGGGACAAGTACAACGTCGGGTACTTCGCGTGG
>CAYNLL010000440.1:0-3147 GCA_964398015.1 uncultured Opitutaceae bacterium
CGAGGGCTAGCATCGATGCAACAAGCACCGTCCACGTATTAACGTAACCGACGTTGAACGAAACATTGGCCAGCATCCCGTAGAGAAAGAATGTCGCCGGCCCGATGATCAGGGCAAACCTTATGCTGTTGGTTCCACCATCTCGGCCCACGACCAGAGCTTTCAGCAGTATACCAAAGACACCGCATGCAAGCGCCATAGATCCAATCAACCCGACGACGCCGGTCTCCATTAACTGCTGAACCAAGAACTGGTGCGCCGACGTTTGCGAATGCACGGTTAGGCCGCCACCTGTGCCAATTCCGGCTAACCAATTCTGTTCCCCGATCCTTAGCCCCTCTCTTATGGCTTCAGTTCGCTCAAACGCTGAGGAATCCTGGACAGTGTCGAGGGTCACCACCGGCTGGAGGCGTTCGGACATCGTAGAGGAAAAATCGGATGCATAGTGGACGAGCAGCCCAATTGAAATCGCGCAACCAATCCCAAACAGGAGGTAGCTGCGCATGCCGAACTTGAAACCCCAAATCAACGCCGTTGCTGCAATAAGGACGATGAATGCCGCCCTCACCTCGAGAATTAGGAGGGTCATAACGACAGGAGCAAGAGCGACGGCACATGCGACCCTCACCAGCAATGAGCTTCGCCGATCAAGAGAAATCCAGATGAACAGCGGCGCGACTATCACAAGAAATGCCGCGGTGTTGCCCCGGTTGCCGTATGTCGCTTCCTCAAAGCTCAACATGCGCAGATTGTCCAGGTATGCGTTGAGCACGACCTGCAGGTCCGTCGTGCCCCATTCCTCCCTGAACGCCCACAGGCCGTTCATTATCGGGAAGAGCGACCCGACGACTAGACCTGCGGCCCCGATTTCGAGTTCTTTCCGGGTGATCCCGATTCCATTGAGAGCAATGTAGACAGCGGCTCCTCCCAGGAATACAGCGCAGTAGGTGGCCACCACCAGTTCCCTGCCCGAATTGGCCGCCACACTGAGAGTTGCGGCCGCCATCCACACGGCCATTGCGGGCCCGATCCACAACTTCGAACCGTTGAGGCGCAGGCCGGCCCGGCCCAGTAACAATCGCGCAAGCGCCAACCCCAGCGCCAGACCCAGAAAGCCGACAAAGAACACCTTTCGTCCGGGCAGATAAAACGCCGCGGTGTGTCCGCCCCAGATGAAAGCCAAAAGGAGTCCGAACGCCAGGGAGCCCCGCCGCAGCCCAGCCATGCCCCTTTTGACAGTGGTCCCCATGCTCCCACCCTCGTTGATCACGTAGGCATTCAACGATCAGAGGAAGGCAGGCCGGCGAATTTCCGGGCAATCAAAGGGTGGGCTATTCATGATTTTGGGCGCGCCGGAGCATTGGCTCTGTAGCGCAAGCATGCAAGGAGTGCGTGGGAGGAAGGCCGGAATTGCGAAGCCGCTAGACCAAGCTTAGGTTAAGATTCCCGCCGCGCCACCTCACCACTTTTGTCGGCACGGTCGTCCCATACCATGGGCTCGCAAGAGCCGGTTCAACCCAGATGGTTCCAGATGATGCGCAATGGGCTGACGCGGCACCGCTCGACCCCGTGGCAAACAAGCTTACACCTCCGTTCGCCATCACGCCTTCTACCCCGGGATGCAGAAGCATCTGTGAAAACGCCTCGTTGGCCACTTTGCCAATTTGGTCGAGCAAGTCGAATCCGTCGTCTCGAACGCAAATTCTTCGCGCGACCTTCTGCCCATATCCGCTGTGCTCGACCACCGCGCCGTCGTTTCCCGCCTCCAAGACCGCCGCACGCGTATTGTCCTTCATCGAGAACAACCCCCATCGGCCCGCGAGCCACTCATTGGGTTCGCGCCCAGGAATGACGATCGTGCTGTGCGACGCCACCCCGCGGAAGCGGTTTCTGGCGTCCGGATCGGGTGTGTAGGAGCCCGTCCCGGCATCGATCACGAGCGGCAAGCCGTCCAGGTCCATGGTGATGGCAAGCTGGTCGCAATGGGCGTGGCCGCCATTTCCATTCTGCCCCACGTGGCCGCAGCGCAGCGTTAGCCGAAACCGTCCGCGGTTCCAGATGAAGAGTCCAAAATCGGGGAACGCCTGAAAACGCTGGCCTCCCGTGGTCCCAGAAAGCCTACCCATGAACCCCGCCCCTCCGACCCAATCACGCAGCCAGGCCGATTCGGGGCTTCGCCCGAGGCCCGACGCGTCCCTGAAAAGCGCATCGAAGGCAGCCGGGAGGTGGGTGTGACATACTAGATCAGCGTACGGATCGATTCCGTAGCCGATTCGCATGAAACGACCGCTGTCATTGTCGCCGATCTGCGGGACGGAGCCGTCCGCCCGCACCAGGGAATGGGTGAAAAGTGCCATGCCCTCCAGCCGGCGCACGTCGGCTTCGCTAAACGGCGCCGCAATGCCATCTGCCCCCACATGGGTGTCAAGGGGCGGTGCGACAGGCTCCGGGTGATAGCTGACCGCCTCGCCCGACCACCACGCCCGTGCGTCCTCCGGGCGGGTCCTGGCTATATGAAGCATTAGCGCAGCCGCATAGACCACCATTTCCGCCGAAAGGCGGTGGTAGCAGGTGCTGGCCTCGAAATTACTGCCATCAGGCTGAAACTGCTGGCGGATCTGCAGCCCAATTTCCCTACCGGCAAATGCGAGCCACTGCAGGGATTCCCCATCCCCCGGGAGATAACTCGCCGCGTACAGCAGGCCTACAATGTCCCCAAGATAATGATTCGAGCAAAGTCCGGCGCCCCACTCGAGGTTTCGCACGAGGAAACGGCAATGATCTCGAAGAGACGCGCTAACCAAGGTCAGGAATGCGTTGTCGAAAAGCGCCCCGGACGCCCTGGCCGCATCCACGGCGACCGCGATGTTCGCGATCCGGATCCCCACGTCCATGGCGCATGCCCAGTTCACCCCGAAGCCAGGCGGGTTTTGCATGACGAAGTCGATGATTTGGGCGCGGATCTCCGACTCGATCCTGCTCCTGAGCGCTGCTTCGCTGCCGGCAAGCCGCCCCGCCATGGCCGGCAAGTGTTGGAGTCTCGACAGCTCCCAGGGCCACTTCACTTCGACCCCGGGAAGGCTGCCGTAGACAACCCTGCCGTGCCATTGGCGAGCGGACCACCTGAAGCCGCTCTTTGGGTCCAGC
>CAYNLL010000441.1:0-846 GCA_964398015.1 uncultured Opitutaceae bacterium
ACGAGATCTTCTCCCCCTCGGGGATGTCCGCGAGGCGCCCGAGCTTGTAGCGCTCCTGTCCGCGCGAGCGGATGATCTCGGCCGCCTCCTCGCGCGAGACCTCCCGGCGCAGGAAGGGCTGGTTCTCGTCCGCGACCTTCTTCATCTCGGCCTCGATCCTCGCGAGGTCGTCGGCCGTCAGCTTGTGGTCCAGGTCGATGTCATAGTAGAAGCCCGTGTCGGTCGGCGGGCCGATGTCCAGCTTCGCGTCGGGGAAGAGGCGCAGGATGGCCGTCGCCATTATGTGCGACGCGGAGTGGCGGAGTTCTTCGAGCGGTGTCATCACGGAGCCCCGACTATTGGCGGCGGGCGGCGAAAGCCAAGTCAGGCTTTCTTCGACCTCTCCAGCTGGAAGCCCGCCTTTCCGTCGAGCATGGACCAGCCGGCAGCGGCCAGCTCGCCGCGCAGCCTGTCCGCGGTCGGGAAGTCCCTGGCCAGCTTCGCGCTCCACCTTCTCTCCGCCAGCTCGCGCACCTCCGGGGGGACGAGCGCCTGGGGATCGTCCTTCCTGTCGAAGCCGAGGACGGCCTTGACCGCGTCGAGCGCCAGGGCGTCGGCCCGCGTGGCGCGCCTCACGTCAAAGGTGTTGATTGCCGTGAAGAGCGCCCCCAGGGCCGCCGGGGTGTTCAGATCGGAGCGCAGCGCCGCAAGCACCTCGTCAAACAGGGCCGACGGCTTGGCGGCCGCGTGCGCGGAGGCCAGCGCCGGCTGGATCGCCTTTTCGAACGCCTGGAGCGTGTGCAGCGCGCTCGCGGCGGCGTGCAGGGAGTCCAGGGTGAAGTTGAGCTGCTTTCGGGGGTGCCCCGA
>CAYNLL010000441.1:856-3147 GCA_964398015.1 uncultured Opitutaceae bacterium
AGTAGTTGCCCTTGCTCTTGCTCATCGTGGTCCCGTCGACCAGGAGGTGCTCGGAGTGGTACCAGTGGCGGGCGAAGGTGGTGCCGTTGCAGCACTGGCTCTGCGCGATCTCGTTCTCGTGGTGCGGGAAGAGCAGGTCGACCCCGCCGGTGTGCAGGTCGATCGTGTCGCCCAGGTGCTTTTTGATCATGGCGCTGCACTCGATGTGCCATCCCGGCCGGCCCCCGGACGCCCCCTCTGGCCCCGGCCACATCACGGTGCCGTCCTCCTCGGGCTTGTGGGCCTTCCACAGCGCGAAGTCTCCGGCGTCGTCCTTGTGGTCGGCGTCGAAGGCGCTGTTTGTCACCTTGAGCTCGCGCTCGCGGATCCTCGAGAGGGCGCCATAGGCCGGAAACGAGCTGATCCTGAAGTACACCGAGCCGTCCGGAGCGCGGTAGGCGTTCCCCTTGCGCATGAGGACGTCGATCATGTCGACCTGCTCGCGGATGTTGCCGGTCGCGGTGGGCTCGACGTGGGGGGCGAGGCAGTTCAGGGCCGCGCAGTCGGCGTGGAACAGAGCCGTCCACTTCGCCGTGATCTCGGCGAGCGGGCGCCCCTCGGCCCGGGCCTGGCCGATCGTGCGGTCGTCGACGTCGGTAAGGTTGCGCACATGGCGCACCTTGCCCGGAAACTCCAGGTCGAGCAGCCGGCGCAGGACATCATTGATGACGAAGGTGCGGAAATTGCCGATGTGCGCGGGCGCGTAGACCGTCGGGCCGCAGTTGTAGAACCGGAACACGCCGTCGGCCGCGCCGGGGCCCAGCTCGCGCGTCTCCCGCGTCAGTGAGTCGAAAAGCTTGATGGCCATGAATGGGTTAAGGAGAGGAGGGTGGTAGCCTACTTTGAGCCCCGGCGAAACGCTCTTTTTCTCCGGACCGACCGATCCTGGCGCCCCAGGGCTCAAAATCTTGTCGCGACCGGCCGCGCGCCGTGCTTCACTGCATGAGCCAACGAAGACATGCCCAACTCATTCAAGCTCAATCTTCTTCACCGCCCCAGGCGCCTGCGCCGAACCGCGGGCCTGCGCGCACTGGTCGAGGACACGGTCCTGCGCCCCGAGGACCTGATCGCCCCGCTCTTTGTCGTCGATGGCAAGGGCCCCCCCGAGCCCGTCCCCTCGATGCCCGGCGTATCGCGCTTCAGCGTGCCCGACCTCGTCAAGGAATGCCGCGCGCTGGCGAGGCTGGGGATCCGCGCCGTGGCGCTCTTCCCGAAGCTCGACCCCCGCCTCAAGGACGAGGAGGGCACCGCCGCCCTCAGGGAGGACGCCCTCGTCCTGCGCGCCGTCAGGGCGATCAAGAAGGCCCTGCCCGAGCTGGTCGTCGCGACCGACATCGCCCTCGACCCCTACACCGTGCACGGGCACGACGGCGTCCTCACCCCGGACGGCACCGACGTGGACAACGACCGCACCGTGGCGATCCTCGCCTCCATGGCCGTCCTCCACGCCGGCGCCGGCGTGGACCTGGTCGCCCCGAGCGACATGATGGACGGACGGGTGGGGGCGATACGCAGGGCGCTAGACGCCGCGGGCCGGGAGGGCACGGCCATCATGGCCTACTCGGCGAAATACGCCTCCGCCTATTACGGGCCCTTCCGCGACGCGGTGGGCAGCTCCAAGGCCGCCGGCACGCGCAGCCTCGACAAGAGGACCTACCAGCTCAACCCCGCGAACCACCGCGAGGCCCTGGTCGAGGCGGAGCTCGATGCTGCCGAGGGGGCGGACATCGTCATGGTCAAGCCCGCCGGCCTCTACCTCGACATCATCCGCCTGGTCCGCGACGCGACGTCGAAGCCTGTGGCCGCCTACCAGGTCTCCGGCGAGTACTCCCAGATCCACGCCGCGGCCAGGCTGGGATGGCTGGACCTCGGGCTCTGCCGCATGGAGTCGCTCCTCTCGATCAAGAGGGCGGGGGCCGACATGATCCTCACCTACTTCGCCAAGGACGTCGCCGCCGAGCTGCGGGCGCGGCGGGCCTAGAACGACGAACGAGAGACCTGGATCGAGTCCCCGGGCTCGAGCCGCGGGTCCTGGGACGGGCTCGTCTGCGCGAGCTTGATGTCGAGGACGTAGAGGATCTGGTTGCGCACGACCCCGACCCTGTCCTCCTTCGCGTAGAGCGTGAAGCCCCCGGCGGCTTGGATGGCCTTTGCGGCCGTCAAGTCCGGGGTCCAGATGATGCGGCCGGGCTTCTCCACCTCGCCTCCGACATAGACGTAGCGCTCCGTCACGCTGACCGAGACGTCGACCG
>CAYNLL010000442.1:0-3146 GCA_964398015.1 uncultured Opitutaceae bacterium
TGCTTTGCGCGGTCGAAGATGAGGAGCGTGTCCGACAGCATGAAGTACACGAGCGGGATGCCGAGCTCGTCCTTGGGCGCCATGGGCACCGTCGGCTCAATCCGCGTCACGTATTCGTAGCTGATGTAGCCCACGGCACCCCCCGTGAATCGCGGCATCCCTGGGAGCGTGACCGGGCGGAACCTCTTGATCTCGGCCTCGATGAGGGCGAGCGGGTCGGCGGGCGTGGGCAGGGTCCTGTCGGGCTGCCCGGCCTCGCGCACGTGGGTCACCTTCGGGCCGCACGCGAAGATCTTCCGGGGGCGGCATCCGATGAAGCTGTAGCGCGACAGGCGCTCGCCCCCCTCGACCGACTCGAGGAGGTAGGCGGGGCCGTGCGCCCGAAGCTTCGCATAGGCGGAGACCGGGGTCTCGAAGTCCGCCATGAGGTCCGTGTAGACGGGGATCACGTTGCCCTTCCTGGAAAGCTCCAGGAACTCCTGCTGCGTCGGGTGGATGTCCATGGTCACTGCGCCGCGGGAACCTGGGTCTCCCTCAACAGGCTTCCGCCTGCGAGCTTGGCGGGCTCGAGATCGATTCTAGGGGTCTTCAACATGGACGTCGGTGGTAGGGTTCCTGCCGTGATCCTATGACCCCTAGGCGTGTCCACGGGGTCATCCCAGCGCAGGTGGTCTTGGTAGTACGGCAGGTCAAACTCAATGGTCAAGCGGTGGGAGCGGGCCGGGTGCACAAGTTTGGATGGGAGCAGCTTTTCCCGCCCGGAACGAACTGCGCCATTGCGGACTGCGTCGTCGCGCGCCGGCCCCGAGACGTGGCCGCGCGCCAGGACGCGGGATCCATTGGAGGGAGAGGGGAAGTACGACCCCCCTTGGACCGCTCCTCCGGGGCGTCCTTCGTCACGGTCCCTCCTGGCAATCAGCGCAAAACGGAGCCCATCGGCAAGGAGCGTGAGGGGCGTGTGGAGCTGTCCCTATATTGCGTGCTCCTGAGGCCACCAATCGGGGGAGTTGGGAGTAGGACGGACATGTCGCCTTCCCTGACAGATTCCTTATGATATTTTTTCCCAAGGGTTTAGGAGTCAAAGGGAGTCTCAAAGACCAGTGATCTCGTATTTTCTGTCGGAAATATTTACAGTATTTGAAGAAGAAAATTCGGTAGTTGCAGGGGAATTGCTAGATTTCATCTGCCGCAAGATATTATATGAAAAAAGGATGCGTGATTCCTGAGGCAGTCTTTGGCCCATTGGAACGTGCCATGCTAAGTAAGAACACGTATTTGGTCCATTTTCTCGAGCGAGCTTAAACTAGAGGATTCACATCATGAACATGCCGACATCAAAGATAGTTGCCTTGTGCCTCGTCGCGGCCCTGCCGCTTGCGTTAGCCAACCGCGCGAATGCGCAGAACTACGGGCCGCCCCCGTCCGGCGGCGAGCAGATCTTCGCTCTGACCGGCGATCCGGTCGACACCAACGTCGACGCCTACAGCGCCTCATTCACTGCGACCAGCACGACGTCGTTCCTGACATTCGTCTTTCGTCACGATCCGGGATATTTCGCCCTGAGCAATGTCGACCTTTGGGATGCGACGACTTCGAGCGCAAACCTGCTGGTCAACGGAGACTTTATGGCCGACGGCCCGACCACTGCTGGCGCAGGGCTCACCGGCTGGACTTATTTCTACCAGGCGGGCAACGATTTCCCTGAGTTTTTCGGGTATGAGGACGGCGCGGGAAATTATTGGGACGGCTCAACGCAGGCCTACGACGGCATCGTCCAGTCGTTTTCGACCAACGCGGGCGATACCTACAACCTCACGTTTGACCTCTATAATGATGATAGTGACGTGACGGCGTACCAGCCGATCAGCACGAATGGCGACACGACGGACACGGGAGGAAACGGCGTCGACGTGTTCGCCTATGCGGGCAATGCGATCCCGTCGAACAGCGTGCCGGACGAAACCTCCACCTTCGCCCTTCTGGCGGTTGCGGTGGGTCTCCTCTCGCTCCCCAGGCTTCGCCGGGCGGTCGTCCGCTGACCTGAATTCCGGGAGCTCCGGCGCGGGCCGGAGCGGCACTTTGATCCTTGCCGGCGCCGCCTCCTGTGCGGCGCCGGTTTTTTGTGCACGGAACACCGACACTGGCCGGGGCGCGCGGCCAGCCCCGCGGCGAACGCCCCTTGGGAGGGGGTCACTCCACGGTCACCGACTTGGCCAGGTTGCGGGGCTTGTCCACGTCGCAGCCCCGCTCCACCGCGATGTAGTAGCTCAGGAGCTGGATCGGAATCGTGGCCACGATCGGCAGGACGGCCTCGTGGCAGTCGGGGATCGGGATCAGCTCGTCGACGATGCCGGGGGGCAGGGCGCAGCCCTCGGTCGCGATCGCGATCACCGGGCCGTTGCGCGCCTTGATCTCCTGCATGCTGGAGACGATCTTGTTGAAGATCTCGCCCTTCGGGGCGAAGAAGACGCTGGGGCATTTCTCGCTGATGAGCGCGATCGGCCCGTGCTTCATCTCCGCGGCCGGGTAGCCCTCCGAGTGGATGTAGGAGATCTCCTTCAGCTTGAGGGCGCCCTCCAGGGCGATCGGGAAGAGCGACAGGCGCCCGAGGAACAGGAAGTCGGCGTGGTGCGCATAGCGCCTCGCGATCTCCCGGATGTGCGGGGCCTGGGCGAGGGCCTGGCGGACAAGGTCGGGAACGGAGCGAAGCGCCTTCACGTAGTCCACGCCGTCGTTGAAGCTCATGTCGCGCATGCGCGACACGTAGAGCGCCAGCATCGAGACGAGCAGCAGCTGGGAGGTGAACGCCTTTGTCGATGCGACGCCGATCTCGGGGCCGACGTGCTGGTAGATGCCGCCGTCCGCCTCGCGGGCGATGCTCGAGCCGACGCCGTTGTTGATCGCGAGGACCCGGAAGCCCTTGCGCTTGGCCTCCCTGAGCGCCGCGAGCGTGTCGATCGTCTCGCCGGACTGGCTGATGACGAAGAAGAGCGACTGCGGGTCCAGGGGCGCGTTGCGGTACCGGAACTCGGAGGCGTAGTCGACCTCGACGGGCAGGCGGGCGAAGCGCTCGATCAGGTGCTCGGCCACCAGGCAGGCGTGCCACGCCGATCCGCACGCGCAGAACATGAAGCGGCCCACCTGGC
>CAYNLL010000443.1:0-3142 GCA_964398015.1 uncultured Opitutaceae bacterium
TAATAGAGCTGGGAGAGGAAATACAGCATGTCCAGCGTCTGCTGGCGGCTGTAGAAGTGGTGCCGGTCCGAGATGGCGAGCGACTGCGCGAGCGGCTCGATCGCGTCGCCGTAGTTGTTGCTCATCGTCAGGATCTTCGCCTTGGTCTCGAGGAGGAAGGCCTGGTCGTAGCTTTCGGGAGCAGCGGTCTGGAGGAGGCCGCCGATCAGGTTTCCCGCCGCCTCCCAGTTCTTGTCATCCAGCAGGGGCTTGAGCTTGGCGAGGCCGTCGCCGACCGAGTCCGAAAGCTGTGGGGCCTCCTGCGGGGTCGTGTCGTCGGCGCGCAGGCCGGCCGGCATCGCCAGCAGCAGCGCGAGGGCGGCGATGCCAACGCCGAATGCAGGAATGCGTGTGAGGGCCGTTCGCATGGTCTTACTGTTCCTGGTCGAGGGTGAACACAATCGGGACCTGCATGTGCGTGAAGACGGAGTGGCCGTTCTTCTTGCCGGCCCTGAACTTCCACTTGCTGACCGCCTGGACAGCCGCGGCCTCGAACTCGCGCTGGGAGGAATGGACCGCGAACGCGTTCCTGACGTCGCCGTTCGTGTCGACGATGAAGTCCACGAGAACGTCGCCCGAGATTCCGGCCCGCCTCATTTCAAAGGGGTACTGCGGCCTGGCCTGGAAGCGCGGCGAGGGCACCTGGTCGAGCTTCGAGATGTCGAACACCTCGATGCCGGCGAGGTTGTTGCGCGTCTCGGGAATCTTCACGATGTTCTTGGACAGCGCCGAGAGGTCGGGAGGCGGGGGCTCGATCTGCTGCACAAACGACTGCGGCGTCACGACCTGCGGCACGTCGTTCTGCATCGGGGGAGCGATGTCCTGGGGAACCTGCTGCTGCTGGTCCTCGACGACCTCCGGCTCGTCGGGCTCGATCTTCGGCATCGAGATCGTGACGAGATTTTCGTCATCCTTGGGCTTGGGCTTCGGCTTGTAATGGGTCAGGTCGCCGCCCCAGGCCACGAGGAACTCCAGCGTTACGGTGAAGATAAATCCGATGATGAGGTCGCGGCGCATGGGCTGTGGGGATTCGGGTGCGTGGGCCTATTTGCCGGTGTCGCGCACGCGCGTCTCTATCGATACCTGCTCGATGCCTTCCTTGCGGACCATGTCGAGGGCGAAAACCGTCGCGCCGAAGTGGGCCTTGTTGTCACCTGAGATCAGGACGCGCGGCTCCTGGACCTGGCTCTTGTAGGTGTGCAGGCGCGGCTCGAGTTCGTTGGCTCCGATCGGCTCCTTGTTCCAGTAGTAGGTTCCCTGGTCGGAGACCTGGAGCGTCACCATGTCGTCGTCCTTTTGCTGGGGGGTCGAGGGCGTCGCCACCGGAAGCTGCACGGGCAGCGACTGGATCCGGCTCAGCGAGAGCGTGAAAAGCACGAATGTCGCCAGCAGGAAGAAGATGACATCGATCAGGGGTATGATCTCGATGCGTGCCTTCTTCTTGCCATCATCCGCTCTGGAACTTCCTCCTGCCATGGTGGGTGTGGGTCGAAAAGTCTTTGGGTTAAAGGGTGACCGGAGCCGTTGCGGCGGGTTTGACCTTGGTCTCTATCAAGACCTTCTGGATCCCCACCTTGCGCACCTCGTCGAACACGTAGATGGCCGACGAGAACGTCGCCTCCGCGTCGCCGTTGATCAGGATCCGGGCATCGTCGGGGTGCTCCAGGTGGAAGGTCTTAAGCCTCGTCAGGAACTCTTCGAGCGTGACGGGATCCTTGTCCCAGGCGATGGTGCCCTCCTGGGTCACCGTGATCGTGGCTGTGCCGGCGGGGTCGCGCGGTACGCCTGTCTCAGAATCCGGGAGCGAGACGCGCAGGCCCTGGGACTTGTTCAGCGAGAGCGTGAACAGCACGAACGTGGCGAGGAGGAAGAAGATGACATCGATCAGCGGTATGATCTCGATGCGAGCCTTCTTCCTGCCGCCGCTGGTGCGTGGACTTGATCCGGCCATGGTAGTTTGTGTCCGGCCGGGGTCAGCTTGTGCGTGTCTCGGCCTTCTTGATCAGAATCTCGAGCGCATGGGACGCATCGCTGATCTCCTGCTTCATCTGCTCGGTGCGGGCGTTCAGGATGTTGTAGGGGAAAAGACAGACGATGGCGATGAACAGACCGGTCATCGTCGCGATCAGGGCCTCGGCGACACCACCCGTGATCTGGCCGGCCGCGGCACCGATGTCCCCGGTGCCGAGGCTCCCGAAGGTCCTCATCATCCCGGTAACCGTTCCGAGCAAGCCCAGGAGCGGGGCGGCCGTGATGCAGGTGTCGAGCGTCGCCATGCCCTGCTGGTAGCGCGCGAGCTCCTGGCTGGAGGCGCGGAAGAAGGCGTTCGAGAGCGAGTCGACGTGCGTGAGGCTGTAGGTGACGATCCTGGCGACGGTGTCGCTGCTCTTCTTGCCGATCTGGAGGGCGCCGCTCATGTCACCCTTCTCGACGGACTCGAGCATCTTGGAAACAACCTCGGGCTCGCGCTGCCGGTTCTCGTTCACGAGGAAGAGGAGGCGCTCAACGATCACGGTGATACCGACGGTCATGAGGAGCAGGATGGGCCACATGACGGGTCCGCCACTGGCGAACAGCTCCATCGGCGTTTTGTTCAGGAGGAAAACGAAGGCGAGGCTATGGGTGATCATGGTTGGAAGGGCGGTGGTTGTTGAATCCGGGTTCTATTAGAGGGATGGAGTTCGGCTCAGGATTGATTCAAAGGGAATCGGCTTCTTGCACGGGCCGGCACTGATGCAGGATCCATGCCTTTCCGCTCTGAGCCGGGCCCGCGGGCGGCGGGCCGGGCGGAAACATTGGGGAAAACTGGGGAAAGGCGCGGCAACGAAAGCGCATGAGTGTTTATCGAAACAGGAGTGTCAACCTACATTTGGCCACGACTCAAACAAATAGTCTCTGGGAGCCTGCGCAATAAAACTAAGGCACGTCTGCGGTGAGAAAAAATCCCCCTCCATGCGCTCTAAGATTGAACGTTTCGAGCACACATGAAACACGACACCGCAGACAATCTTATCCCTTCGTCATTCTCCGCTAATTGTTTCCGAATAATGGCTGCCCGGCTAGGACTCGAACCTAGACAAAACGAGTCAGAGTCGTTTGTGCT
>CAYNLL010000444.1:0-3139 GCA_964398015.1 uncultured Opitutaceae bacterium
TGTCGACGCCTCTTATCCGAGCGGACATTCCTTCAGCGCGTACACCTGCGCCGCGATCCTGGCTGAGGTGTTTCCGGAGAAGCGGGCCGAGCTCTTCGAGCGGGCGCGGAGCATCGCCTGGGCGCGCGTCATCTCGGGCGTCCATTTCCCGACGGACCTTGAGGGAGGTCGCCGCCTCGCGCAGGCCGTGATCGCGGCCGAGCTTGGGAACCCTGCCTTCCAGGCGGCGCTCGAGGAGTGCCGGCGCGAGGCGTCGGCTGGGGCCGCGACAACGGCGAGCCGTTGAGCGGAGAGGAGATTCGCTCTACCCGGCGGCAGGCTCCGAGCGCGCCGGCTTGGACTCGATATAGGCGAGGATTCCCTTCGCGGCGCGCCTCGCGTCGCGCACGGCGTGGACGACGAGGCTCGGGCCGCGCACGGAGTCGCCCCCAGCGAAGACGCCGGCCACGCTGGTCATCTGCGCCGCGTCGACCGACAGGCCGCCCCAGGCGTCGGCCTTGACCCGGGCCAGGTCGCTCCCGGGAGGGAAGGGAACGGCCTCGAAACCAAAGGCGACGATGATGAGATCGGCGGGCACCTCGAACTCCGATCCGGCGACCGGCCGCGGCTTGCGCCGGCCGGACGCGTCGGGATCGCCGAGTTCCATCCGCACGCACCGGACCCGATCTACGGAGCCGGTGGCGCCCGCCTTGATCTCCACGGGATTCGTGAGGAATTCAAACCGGGCCCCCTCCTCGATGGCGTTGAGGAACTCCTTGCGGCTCCCCGGCATGTTCGCGAGGTCACGGCGGTAGAGGCACACGGCCTCGCTCGCCCCCGAACGCAGCGCGGTGCGCAGGCAATCCATGGCGGTGTCGCCGCCGCCCAGGACCACCACGCGCTTTCCCTTCACGTCGATCGGGGGAAGGTCGATGAGCGGCGAATCGACATTGTGCTGGATGAGGAAGGGAAGCGCCTCGGCAATGCCCGCGGCGTCGCCTCCCGGCACGTCGATCGGCTTCGGCCTCTGGGCGCCAAACCCCAGGAACACGGCGTCGAATTCGGAGAGGAGCGTGGCCAGCGAGACATCCCAACCGACCCGCACGCCCATCTTGAACACCGCCCCTTGCCGGGCCAGGAGGTCGATGCGCCGTTGCACGATCTTCTTGTCCAGTTTGAAGGCCGGGATCCCATTCATCAGAAGCCCGCCTGCCAGCAGATGGGACTCAAAGATCGTCACGGCGGTGCCTGCCTTCAGCAGCTCGTCCGCGCAGGCGATCCCCCCGGGGCCCGAGCCCACGATGGCGACGCGATGGCCGTTCGACTGGGGCGGCGCGGCCTGAGCCCCGCCGTGCTCGATGGCGTAGTCGTTGATGAAGCGCTCGACCGACCCGATGGCGACGGGCTCGCCCTTCGCGTTGAGAATGCAGGCGCCCTCGCAGAGCCTTTCCTGGGGACAGACCCGGGAGCAGATCTCGGGCATGTTGCTCGTTGACCGTGAAAGCGCGGCCGCGTCCAGGAACTGTCCCTGGGCCGCTAGCGCGAGCCATTCGGGGATCCGGTTGGACAGGGGGCAGCCCTGCATGCACAGGGGATCCGGGCACTGGATGCAGCGGCTCGCCTGGTTTCGGACCGTTTCCTCGTCAAAGTCGGAATAGATCTCGCGGAAGTCGTGGATCCGGTCCGGCGCCAGCCGCTTGGGGGGGGCAGCCCTCCGGATCATGGACCACGCGTATTTTGAATTTCTGGCGGGTGAGTTTCCGGCGGGCATGGAGGACGGGTGTGGCAGGCTCCGAGTACTATGACTCCCCGCGGGCGCCAAAGCTCCCCAACTTTTGAGATTCCCCACGCATATATTGCTGTGGCGCCCGCCGCCCATTGGCGCGCGGGACGGGCCCGGTCCGCCCTGGGCGGAGTCACTTCAGGGCAAGCGCCCTGGCGACGGCAGCCTCGGCGAGCGGCGCCATGACGGCGTAGCCCGCCGCGTTCGGATGGACCCCGTCCTCCGAATATTCGGGCCTCATCCCGCCGCGCCCGTCCACCAGCGCGTCATAGTAATCCAGGTAGACGTGGCCATGGCTCGCGGAGAAGCCCTTAAGCCACACGTTGAGCGCCGCGATTTTCGGGGCCGGCCCGAGTCCCATTCTCCACGGGTAGTCGAATGCGGGCGTCACGGACGCGAGGACGACGCGGATACCGTTCGCGCCCGCCAGGTCGGCCATCGAGGCGAGGTTGTCTTCGATCATCTCAGGGGTCTCGGGGCCCGTGTTGCCCGCGATGTCGTTTGTCCCCGCGAGGATCACGACCACCCTGGGCCTTAGGGCGATCACATCCTGGCGGAAGCGCACGAGCATCTGGGGCGTGGTCTGGCCGCTGATGCCACGGTTCACGTAGGGGCGTCCCGGGAAGAACCCGCCCCGCTTGGACCAGAGGTCCGTGATGGAGTCCCCCATGAACACCACCCTGGCCTCGCCTCTCGCAGGGGGCGCAAGGCGCGCATCTTCGTCGCGGTAGCGGCCGAGGTTCGCCCAGTCGCCCTGGAGTCCAAGGTCGGCGGCGCCGGCCGCGCACACGCATGCCGCGAGCATCGGGAGGAGGGCGGCCGTCGCCCGGGCGATGAACCGCGTGGGTTTCACGGTGTGCGGCACCGGCCTAGCGCCGTCCCTGGAGCCTCTTGAGGAAGAAGCCCGTCGCCACGGCGAAGAACACCGCGCAGCCGGCCAGCGACCAGAGGCCCGTGGCCACCGTCTTGCTGATCGCGGTGAAGACGATGCCCACCAGGAGAAACGTCGGCACCTCGTTGTAGAACCTCAGCTGGCGCGGCGTGTACGGCACGATGTCCGCGGCCAGCCTCTTTCGGATCCACCCGCAGTGGAAATGGTAGGCGAAAAGCGGGGCGAGGAGGGCGAACTTGAGCAGCAGCCACGGGTTTTGCCCTATCGGGAAGAACTTGAGCAGCCATCCCCCTGTGGCGGCCGTCAGGACCATGGCCGGCCAGGTGATGCTGTGCCACAGCCTGCGCTGCATCACCTTGTACTGGGCGACGAGGATGGCGCGCTTCGGCTCCGCGTCCGTCGCGGCCTCGGCGTGGTAGATGAAGAGCCGCACCATGTAGAAGAGTCCCGCGAACCAGGAGACAATGCCGACGACGTGCAGGGCT
>CAYNLL010000445.1:0-3131 GCA_964398015.1 uncultured Opitutaceae bacterium
AGCAGACCGGTGTCCTTCATTACATAGTCGAGGGCGCCCTCCTTCATCGTCTCGACGGCCACCTTCTCATCGCCGCGGCCCGTGACCACAATGAACGGGATCGCAAGATTCTTCTCCCTGAGGCGCTTCAGGAGCGTCGTGCCGTCCATGTCGTGCAGCTTCAGGTCAAGCAGCATCAGGTCAGGCTTTTGATGCTCTATTACCGTAAGCTCCGCAGCCCCGGAGTCGGCCGCCAAGACCGTGAATCGCTCGCCCCTCAGCACGTCCGCCATCAGAATGAGCAGGCCCTCATCGTCGTCGACGATGAGTATCCGCTCATTTTTTCCGGGCAAAGCCATTTGCCGGCCGGTCAATTTGCGTTGGCCTGCGGGAGCATCATGAGGGTGATGAACAGGCCAAGCCTCCGGATTGCCTCCGCAAACTTGTCGTAATCGACTGGCTTCTGGATATACACATTGCATCCGAGCGCGTGGCACCGCTCGACCTCCCGCATGTCATCAGTCGTCGTGAGAATGACCACGGGCATTTTTCTCAACTCCGCATCGGCCTTCAGGCGGCGAAGGACCTCGGTTCCGTCGACCTTGGGCATCCTAACGTCTAGAAGGACAAGATAGACCTTGCCGGGATCCCGCCGCCGGCTCGAGTTGGGGTTGAAGAAGAAGTCGATGGCCGCCTGCCCGTCGGTGAAGTGCTGGATCGGGTTGTTAAGCCCGGCGGCGACAAGATTCTCCCGCACGAGGATCGCATGGCCCTCGTCATCGTCGACGATCAGGATCTCAGGACTTTGGTTCATGGGGCGAGGCTCATTGCTGGTCGAATCCGGGCAACGACACGAAGAAAGTTGAACCTGATCCCTCCTTACTCTCAATCCAGATCTTTCCTCTCTGGCGCTCGAGGACGCGCTGCGCGATCGTCAGGCCGAGGCCCTCCCCTCCAGCGGCGCTGGGGTCGAGGCGGTGAAAGATCTCGAATATCTTTCCCTGGTGCTCGGGTGCTATCCCGATGCCGTTGTCGGCGACGCTGTAGACGGCAAGGCCGTCGCGGACCACGCCCGAAACCGTCACCTGCAGCTGCCGCGACCTGTCGCGGTACTTCAGGGCGTTTTCGAGCAGGTTTGCGAACACCTGGCTCGTATGCACGGCGTCTCCAAGACATCCCGGAAGCGGCTCCACGCGGACGTCGGCCTTGGCCTCGTTCAACTGGTACCTCATGGCCGCCACGATCTCGGCGAGCAGCCCGTTCATCTCAAGCGGGACGATGTTCAGCGTGATGCGGCCCATCCTCGAGTAGCGAAGGAGGCCGGCCAGCAGCAGATCCATCTTGGTGGCGCCCGCGTTGATGAAACGCAGCGCCTGCGGGATTGTGGTCTCGACCGCCTGCTTCACTTCCTCGGGGGGTATCGTTCCCTTTTCAGGGCCGAATATCGACGACCGCACCCTCTCGCAGGCCCGGCTCAGCTGCCGCCCGAAGCCCTGCACGTTTACAAGGGGGGAGCGCAGATCGTGGGAGACGGTGTAGACGATAGTCTCGAGCTCGCGGTTCTTCTCCAGGAGTTCCTGGGCGCTGCGCTGAAGTTCGATTTCGTCGGCCTTGCGCTGGGTGATGTCCGTGCGAATCGCGATGTACTGGGTCGGCTTGCCCTTTTCTGACATTCGCGGAAAGATCGTGGTTTCGACCCAGTAAAGGGACCCGTCCTTTGCGCGGTTCTTAATCTCCCCGTGCCAGACCGCGCCACTCCCGATCGTAGCCCAGAGATCGCGGAAGAATTCCTTCGGGTGGTAGCCCGAGTTGATGATCCGGTGGTCCTGCCCCAGGAGCTCCTCGCGGCCGTACTTCGAGATCGCGCAGAACTTTTCGTTGACGTAGGTGATCCGCCCGGCCGCATCCGTGATCGCGACGATCGAGTGGACATCTATGGCCGCCTTGATATCCCTCAGCTCCGTCAGCGCGGCGACCATCTCCCGGTCGAACCTCTTCTGGACGCTGATGTCGCGCGCGATCTTCGAGGCGCCGGTGATCCTTCCCTGGGCGTCGCGTACAGGGGAGACGGTCACCGCGATTTCCACCAGTCCGCCGTCGCTGCGCCGTCGCACCGTCTCGTACTTGTCGACGCGTTCCCCCTTTTTGATGCGCTCGATGATTCCCGCCTCCTCGACCAGCCGGTCGTCTGGGATGATGATCGAGATCGGGCGGCCGACGGCCTCTGCCGTGGAGAAACCGAAAATGCGCTCGGCCGCTCCGTTCCAGCTTTGGATGACTCCGTCTAGGTTCTTGCTGATGATGGCGTCGTCAGAGCCCTCGATGATCGCGCTGTCGAGCTCGAGGCGCTCGTTCTGGGCTCCGGTCTCCGCCCGGGTTTCGCGCCGTTCCCGGGAGACGCTCAGGTAGATCCATGCAAGGGCGCCTAGGTTTGCGGCTGCGCTCACGACGAGTGCTGCGATCCGATTCGGCCCGCCTCCTGACGCGGCGACAAGCGCCAGGGTGGCGAGCAGGACGCCCGCCGCGCCGCAGAGGGCGTTCCGAGTGCCGGATCGAGTGGAGTTCACGGGCAAAGGGTAAAGGGGGGCTGTTCGACCGGATAGTGCAACCCGATCAAGTGGGCGCCGGCAGGAATTGGGAGCAAGATTTGGAAGGACGCAAGCGACGCGGGATAATTGGCAAACGGCGCACAGCCGAGAGCGCGCCCATGGAGTAATTTTGGCGCGTGGAAACGATCCTCGCAGCAACCGATTTCTCGCCTGTCACAAGGGCGGTCGTTGCGCAGGCCGTGGCCCTGGCCTCGGGACGGGAGAGCCGGATTGTGCTCCTGCATGTTGTGAATCCCCCGGGGATGGCGGGAAGCCCTGAAGGCGTCTTTACAGAGCTCGTCCCTTTGCTCGAGAGCATGCGCCGCGCCGGAAGTCGAAAACTTCGTCACTGGCAGGAGTTCCTGCAGAAAAAGAACATTGCCGTCGAGACAGTACAGGTGGATGGGTTTCCCTCATTCGAAATTCTCAGGCAGGCTAAGAAGCTGGCTGCCAACTACATCGTAATCGGATCACATGGGCATTCGGGCCTCTATGACCTGCTGGTGGGTAGCACAACCGGGGGCATATTGAGGAAATCAAAATGCCCGATCCTGGTCGTGCCCG
>CAYNLL010000446.1:0-3130 GCA_964398015.1 uncultured Opitutaceae bacterium
ACCACCAGGAGAACTTCCTCTACACCCGCTGGGACGAGATCTGCGAGATCATGGCCGCCTACGACGTGTCCTTCTCGATCGGCGACGGGCTGCGCCCGGGCTCGATCGCTGACGCGAACGACGAGGCCCAGTTCGCCGAGCTGAGGACGCAGGGCGAGCTGACCGTGAGGGCATGGGAGCTCGGCGTCCAGGTGATGTGCGAGGGGCCGGGCCACGTGCCGATGCACATGATCGCGGAGAACATGGAAAAGCAGCTCGACTGGTGCAAGGAGGCCCCCTTCTACACGCTCGGGCCGCTGACGACCGACATCGCGCCGGGCTACGACCACATCACCAGCGCGATCGGGGCCGCGATGATCGGCTGGCACGGGACCGCCATGCTGTGCTACGTGACGCCGAAGGAGCACCTCGGGCTCCCCGACCGCGACGACGTGCGCGCCGGGGTGATCGCCTACAAGATCGCCGCCCACGCGGCCGACCTGGCGAAGGGCCATCCGGCGGCGCAGTACCGCGACAACGCGCTCTCCAAGGCGCGCTTCGAGTTCCGTTGGGAGGACCAGTTCAACCTCGCCCTCGACCCGGAGAAGGCGCGCGAGTTCCACGACGCGACGCTGCCCCAGGACAGCGCAAAGACCGCGCACTTCTGCTCGATGTGCGGCCCCCAGTTCTGCTCGATGAAGATCACCGACGACGTGCGCCGCTACGCCGAGGAGCAGGGCCTTACCAGCGAGGCCGCGATCGAGGCCGGGATGCGGGCCAAGTCCGACGAGTTCCGCGGGCAGGGCGGCGAGATCTACGTCCCCGCGTCACAATGAACGCGCCGGCCGAAACCCTCGGCGTGACGGTAAACGACCGCCCCCACGCGCTCGGCGCAGGGGCGACGCTCGTCGCCCTCATGCGCGAACTCGGGCTTGCGGACACGAAGGGCGTCGCCGCCGCCGTCAACGGCGAGGTCGTCCCACGCGCGTCCTGGGAGTCCCGCGGCCTCGCCGAGGGGGACAGCGTCCTCGTGATCCGAGCCACCCAGGGGGGCTGAGCCCCCTCCCCATGAAGATCATCGTCGTCTCCCCCGAATCCAGCGACCCCCGCGAGGTGCCCTCGATGAGGGCCTTCTTCGCCGCGGGGCTCGAGCGCTACCACGTGCGCAAGCCGACCTGGGGCCAGGGCGACCTCGAGGCCTGGCTGCGCGCCCTCCCGCCCGCCTGGCGCGGGAAGCTCATCCTGCACCACCACCACGCGCTCGTCGAGCGGCTCGGCCTCGGCGGACGCCACGACCGGGATTTCTCGGCCGACCCCGTGCCGCGGGGGTGCAGCCGGTCGTGCCACCGCCTCGCCGCCCTGCGGCGGCACATGGGCGCCTACCCCCAGGTCATCTTCGGCCCGCTCTTTCCCTCGCTCTCGAAGCCCGGCCACCGGCCGGCGGCGGATTTCCCCTGGGAGGAGCTAAGGGCGATCCTCGCGGGGCCGAGGCCCCCTGGGACGGGGAGCGTCGTGGCGATCGGCGGCATCACTGCCGCGAGGCTCGGGCGCTGCGCCGAGCTCGGCTTCGACGGCGCGGCGGTCATGGGGGCGGTATGGAAGGGCCCTGACCCGGCGCGGGCCTTCAGGGGGCTGCTCGCTGCCGCGCGAAAACTGGAGGCCGCACACCATGCCGCTTGACCCCCTCATGCGCTTCCCGGTCATGTGCCTCACCCAGGACGGACTCGGCATAACCCACGCCGAGCAGGCGCGGCGGCTGTGCGCGGCCGGGGCGCGGTGGGTGCAGCTCCGGATGAAGGGAGCCCCCCGGGCCGAATGGCTCGCCCAGGCGTCAGCGGCCGCGGCGGCGTGCCGCGCCCATGGCGCGGTGCTGATCGTCAACGACAGCGTCGAGGTCGCCGCGGACTGCGGCGCCGACGGCGTCCACCTCGGCAGCCTCGACACCGGGTGGGAACAGGCCCGCGCCCGCCTCGGCGCCGGCCGGATCATCGGCGGGACCGTGAACTGCGCGGCCGACGCCGCCCGCGCGGCGGGCGCGTCCTGCCTCGACTATGTCGGCGTGGGCCCCCTGCGCTTCACGCGGACCAAGGACAACCTCTCCCCCGTCCTCGGCCTCGCGGGCGTGAGGGACCTGATCGCCCTCCTGGGCGCCCTGCCGGCCTGGGTGATCGGCGGCGTCGAGGCCCGTGACCTGCCCGGGATCGCCGGCGCCGGGGCCGCCGGCGTCGCGGTCTCCTCCGCGCTCCACCGCGGAGGCCTCCCCGAGGAGAACCTGCGCGCCCTCCGGGGCGCGTGGCCCCGGCCCGCCGAGCTCGCGCACTTACCATGAGCATCAAACCCCTCGTCATCGCGGGCATCGACTTTTCGTCGCGGCTGTTCCTGGGCACGGGAAAATTCAGCTCGGGCGACGTCATGCGCAGGAGCCTCGAGGCGTCGGGCACCCAGCTGGTGACCGTCGCCCTCGGCAGGATCCGCACCGGCGGCGAGCCCGACGACATCGTCGGCCAGCTCGATCCCGCGCGCTACCGCCTCCTCCCCAACACCTCGGGGACGCGCAGCGCGCGCGAGGCGGTCCTGGCGGCCGAGCTCGCCCGCGAGGCGCTCGAGACGAACTGGCTCAAGCTCGAGATCCACCCGGACCCGAAGTACCTCATGCCCGACCCGATCGAGACCCTCGAGGCCACGGCGCAGCTCGTGAGGCGGGGCTTCATCGTGCTCCCGTACGTCCACGCCGACCCCGTGCTCTGCAGGCGCCTCGAGGAGGCGGGCGCGGCGGCGGTGATGCCGCTCGGCTCGCCAATCGGCAGCAACCTGGGCCTCGAGTCGAGGGCCTTCCTTGAGATCATCATCGCCCAGAGCGGCATACCGGTCGTGGTCGACGCGGGCCTGGGCGCCCCGTCCCACGCCGCGGCCGCGCTGGAGATGGGGGCCGACGCCGTCCTCGTGAACACGGCGATCGCCGCGGCGGACGACCCCGTGGCGATGGCCGGGGCCTTCCGCCTGGGCGTCGAGGCGGGGCTCGCCGCGCGCGAGGCCGGCCTGGCCGGCCAGGCCCGGGGGCGCAGCCGCTCGCCCGCGAGCCCCACCTCCCCCCGCACCCCCGTCCGCGGGGAGGCCGCGCCCGGAACATCGTCCATCTCAGGCGCCGGCC
>CAYNLL010000447.1:0-3119 GCA_964398015.1 uncultured Opitutaceae bacterium
CAAGCTCACCTCGGAGGTTCGGGCGCTGCCCTCCGATTCGCCGCACGGGGAATGGAAAGTCCTCGTCCCGCGAAGGGCCGACCACAAATACCAGGCTGACCACAGGGAGGGCCTCTTCTATTTCGTCACCAACAAGGCCGCGAAGAACTACAGGATCGTCACGGCACCGGTCGCGTCGCCCGACGAGGCCCATTGGAACGACTTCGTTCCGGCCGACCCCGGGGTCAAGGTGGACGGCGTCACGCTCTTTGCGAAGTACGCGGTGGTGAGCGAGCGCAGGGACGGTCTTCCCCGCCTGAGGGTCATCGAGTTCGCCACCGGCGCCTCCCACGAGATCCCGTTTCCGGAGCCGGCCTACGAGGCCGGGCTGGCGGCCAACGCCGAGTACGCCTCGTCGGTCGTGCGCTTCAGCTACCAGTCTCCCGTCACGGCGCCCTCCGTGTTCGCCTACGACATGGGCACCCGCGAGCGGACCCTCGTCAAGCAGGATGACGTGCTGGGGGGCTACGCGCCGAAGGATTACGTGTGCGAGCGCATCTTCGCCAAGGCCGCCGACGGGACGGATATCCCGGTCACGCTCGTCTACCGGCGGCAGCTCAGGGAGAAGGGACCCCAGAAGCTCTTCCTCTACGGCTACGGGAGCTACGGCATCAGCCTTCCGGACACGTTCTCGTCGAGCCGACTGAGCCTCCTTGACCGAGGCGTGATCTATGCGATCGCGCACGTCCGCGGCGGGGGGGAGCTGGGCGAGCCCTGGAGGGACGCCGGGCGGATGAAGGAGAAGATGACCACCTTCACCGACTTCATCAGCTGCGCCCAGCATTTGATCGCCCAAGGCTACACCACGCCGCGGAAGATGGCGACGTCGGGCGGAAGCGCCGGCGGGCTCCTCATGGGCGCCGTCCTCAATCTGCGCCCGGACCTTTTCAGGGTCGCCGTCCTCAAGGTGCCCTTCGTCGACGTCGTCAACACCATGCTCGATGCCTCGCTCCCGCTCACAACCGAGGAGTACACGGAATGGGGCAACCCCAACGTGCCCGAGGAATACTCGTGGATTCGGGCGTACTCGCCCTATGACAACATCAGGGCGCAGGCCTACCCGGCCATCCTGGTCACCACCGCGCTCAACGACAGCCAGGTTCCCTACTGGGAGGGCTGCAAGTATGTCGCCAAGCTCCGTGCAACGAAGACCGACGCGAACGTGCTCCTGCTCAAGGTGAACCTCGATCCCGCGGGACACGGCGGCGCCAGCGGTCGCTACGACGCCCTGCACGAGGTCGCGTTCGACTACGCCTTCACGCTCGCCGAGCTCAATTGACGGCCGCTGGCCGCTCCCAGCTCCATTGCCGGCCTCGCGGCGATTAGGCGCCGCGATGACGCAAGCCGTTTGGCCAAGCCTGCGCCCTCGTTTGTCTTGGAAAGAAGGGGCTAAGCGCGTTTCATAGTGGGAGTTCGTTGGGAGAAGGGCATTGGAAAATGTACGAAATCCCCTACATCCGCGTCATCGTTCTGCTCCATGCGGCGTTCGCCGGGGTGTTCTTCTTCCTCGATCGGCGGCAGCCGTCCGCGTTCACGCGCTACCTGGCTTGGTCCTGGCTGATAGAGGCCGCCCGCGCGCTTATCCGCCTCGGAAACGTGGGAGTGCCCGATTCCGTGTCCAACAGCTGGTTCGCGGCTTCCGACGTCCTCGGGATCGCGGCGAACTGGTGCCTCCTGGCGGGTTTCGCGGACCTCGCGGGGGTGCGCCTGCCCCGGGCCCTGATGAAGGGCTATTTCTGGGTGAGCCTCCCGCTGGTGGCCATCTGCCGCTACCTCGCACCGCTTGCACTGGCCAGGCTCGGTTTTCCCCCCGAGCGCGGCCTTTTCTTCGGCGTGCTCGCGAGCGAGACCGCGCTCTTCGCCCCCAGCTTCGCGATTCGGATGGCGCTCCTTGCATGGCTCCTCTCCCTGTGGAGGAAGTCAAGGCTGCCGGGAGCGCTCGTCGCCCTGGTCTTCGCCGTACCCTATGCGCTGCTCGCCGCAGCCTACCCCTTCCAATACTACTACGGGTACAATCCGACCTGGGTGACGGTGCTTTGGGCGGTGCGGGTGCTCGGATTCTCGGTGGGCCTCGTGATGCTTGTCCTCGACCGTCAGCTGGAGGCTCTGAAGAAGAGCGAGTCCCGCCTTGCGGCTGCCCAGGTGGCGGCACGTCTCGGCAGCTGGGAGGTCGACGTTCAGACGGGCCACAGGTCGTGGTCCGCCCAGTTCTTCAGGCTGACAGGGTTTGACGCCGGTGCGGGCACGCCGCCCGACGGGGACGTCATGGGCAGGGTCCATGCGGACGACCGGAAGGAGTTTGAGCGGTACTATTCCGCAAACACCGGGGACCGCGCGCGGCCGCCGGGCACGTATCGGATTCGGAGGCCAGACGGCGCGCTCACCTGGATAGAGGGTGGCAGCGAGGTGGTGCTCGGCCCGTCGGGACAGCCCGTCCGAGTGACCGGCACGGCACTGGACGTGACGGAGCGGATCGCCTCCGAGGATGCCCAAGGCCGGCTTGAGGAACAGCTCCGGCAATCCCAAAGGCTTGAGATCGTGGGGACCCTGGCCAACGGGATCGCCCATGACTTCAACGGGATCCTGACGGCGATAAAATGCAGCAATGACCTCGCGCTCAGCGAGCCCGGCATCACGCCCGAGATCCGCGGGCTCCTGTCCGACGTGCGGGACGCGAGCAACAGCGCCACGACCCTGGTCCGCCAGATCCTGGCCTTCAGCCGAAGGCAGCCGGTGAAGCGGGTGCCGCAGCAGCTGCATTCGGCCGTCTCGGCCGCGCTGCGCCTGCTTAGGGCCACCATCCCGAACGGGATCGTCGTGGAGCTGGAGATCGACGAGGGGAGTCCGACTGTCCTGGCGGACTACACGCAGATCATCCAGGTGGTGATGAACCTCTTCAATAACGCGGTGTTCGCGCTGCAGGGCATGTCCGGGAAGATCACCATAAGGCTGGAGGCCATGACGGCGGGCCTGGCGCCGGATGCGCCGCACGACCTGCGCCCGGGCCTCTATGCGCGCCTTTCCATCTCCGACACCGGGTGCGGAATGAGCGAGGCCATGCAGAAGCGGGCCTTTGAGCC
>CAYNLL010000448.1:0-3089 GCA_964398015.1 uncultured Opitutaceae bacterium
CGTGCTCCTCCGCTCCGTCGAGCTGCGCAACCCCTACATCGACCCCCTGAACTTCGTGCAGGTGGACATGATCCGCCGGCTGAGGGGGGGGACGCTGGCGCAGCCCCGCGACGAGGAGGCCGTCCGCGCCGTCATCGAGCTCACGATAAACGGGATCAGCGGGGGCCTGAAGAACACGGGCTAGGTCGCGGACTGTTTTCGAGTGGCGTGCCGCCCGTATCCTGCTCACCCTGAAGCACCCCCAAAAAAAACCGACGAGCAGTGATCCTCCCCAAGACTGATTTCGAGGCCCTCCTGCATGCCAGGCACGGCTCCCCCCACGCCGTGCTCGGGATGCACACCTGCACCTACCGCCGCAGCCACGGCCTGGTGGTGCGCGCGCTCCTGCGCGACGCCGCGGCCTGCGACGTCGTGCTGACCGGCGACACCCCGGAGTCCGTGTTCCCGATGAAGCTGCTGGCGCCCGAGGGGCTGTTCGAGGTGTTCATCCCCAGGAGGCCCGAGGTCTGCGCCTACGAGCTGAGCGCCACCTCGGCCGGCGGCGCCGTGCGGCGCCTGAGGGACCCCTACTGCTTCCTGCCGACGCTCGGGGACCAGGACATGTACCTCTTCAACGAGGGCAATGAGCACCGCATCTACCAGAAGCTCGGCGCCCATGCGCGGGACCTGGGGGGCGTGAAGGGAGTCGCCTTCGCGGTGTGGGCGCCCGCCGCCGCCCGGGTCTCAGTGGTGGGGGACTTCAACGGCTGGGACGGGAGGTACCACCCCATGAGGGGGCTCGGGGCGTCCGGCGTGTGGGAGATCTTCATCCCGGGCATGGGCGAGGGGGCGCTCTACAAGTTCGAGATCAGGGACAAGCGGGGCAACCTGCACGTGAAGACCGACCCCTACGGCACCCGGTTCGAGGGGCCGCCCGGCAACGCCGCGATCGTCTGCGAGGTCGACGCCTTCGCGTGGGGCGACGCGGCGTGGGTCGATCGGAGGCGCTCCCAGGCGGGCGTGCTCGACCGGCCGGTCTCGGTCTACGAGATCCACCTGGGCTCCTGGCGCCGCAAGCCCGAGGAGGGAAACCGGCCGCTCACCAACCGCGAGGCGGCGCCCCTGCTCGCCGACTATGCGCTCGAGATGGGCTTCACCCACGTCGAGGTGATGCCGCTCGCTGAGCACCCTTTCGACGGCTCGTGGGGCTACCAGGTGACGGGATTCTTCGCCCCGACGCACCGCTTCGGCACGCCGGAGGACTTCGCCTGGTTCGTCGACCACCTGCACCAGCGCGGGATCGGGGTGATCCTCGACTGGGTGCCCGCGCACTTCCCGAGGGACGCCTTCGCGCTCGCCGAGTTCGACGGCACCCACCTCTACGAGCACGCCGACCCGCGCCAGGGGGCCCACATGGACTGGGGGACCCTGATCTTCAACTACGGCCGCAACGAGGTGCGGTGCTTCCTCGTGGCCAACGCCCTCGCCTGGTTCGACCGCTACCATCTGGACGGGCTTCGCGTCGACGCCGTCGCCTCGATGCTCTACCTCGACTATTCGCGGGGGCAGGGGCAGTGGGTGCCCAACCGCTACGGCGGCCGCGAGAACCTCGAGGCGATCGCCTTCCTGCGCGGCGTGAACGACCTCGTGCACCAGTACTACCCCGGGGCGCTGATGATCGCCGAGGAGAGCACGTCCTTTGCCGGCGTGACCCGCTCCCCCGCGGAGGGGGGGCTGGGCTTCGACTACAAGTGGAACATGGGGTGGATGCACGACACCCTGAAGTACTTCTCGCTCGAGCCCATCCACAGGCGCTGGCACCAGAGCGACCTCACCTTCGGCATGCTCTACCAGTACGCGGAGCGGTTCGTGTCGGTGTTCTCGCACGACGAGGTGGTCCACGGGAAGGCGTCGATGCTCTACAAGATGGGGGCATGGCACATCCCGGAGAAGGCGGCGAACCTGCGCGCCCTCTACGGCCACATGTGGGCGTATCCCGGCAAGAAGCTGGTGTTCATGGGCAGCGAATTCGCCCAGGCCCAGGAGTGGAACCACGACGCCAGCCTGGACTGGCACCTGTGCCAGTACATGGACCACGAGGGGGTGCGCCGGCTGGTGCGCGACCTCAACCGCCTCTACACCTCAGAGCCCGTGATGGGCTCCAACGACTTCAACCCGCACGGCTTCCGCTGGATCAATTGCACGGACGCGGACGCCAACCTGATCGCGTACCTGAGGATGGACGCCAAGGAGGAGACCCTCTTCGTGGTCGTCGGCCATTTCGCGGGCGCCACCCGCACGTACCGCATCGGCGTCCCGCGCCGGGGCCGCTGGCATGAGGTCATCAACTCCAACAGCGAGTACTACGGCGGCTCGGGCCTTGGGAACGACGGGGGCCGGACGACGTCGGACGAGCCCAGGGACGGGTTTACCCAGTCCCTGGAACTCACGCTGCCCCCCCTGACGACCATGATCTTCAAGTGGACCGCGTCGGAATAGGCCCCCCGGGGCGCCGGTAAGCGTTTTCATGGGCTTTTTTGACTCGCGGCATGGCGAGTGAGCCCGCACATTGTCACGTGATATACGATATCCTCGCACCCATCCAATGGCGCGCAAAATAAGCTTCATCAACTACAAGGGCGGCGTCGGCAAGACCTCCCTGATCGTCAACACCGCTGCCGCGCTTGCGAAAATGGGCAAGCGCGTCCTGCTGTTTGACCTCGATACGCAGTCGAACGCGAGCATCTGGCTCCTGAAGCTCGACCGCTGGAACAAGATCAATTCCGCGGGCGTCGGCTCCATCTACTCCATCTTCGACCCGGGCACGACCCACGTGAAGGACATCATCATCAAGGATGTCGTCGAGGGAAAGGTCGGCGAGAAGCTGCTGCCCGGCCTGGACCTCGTGCCGACGACCTTCAACCTCACCGACCTCGAGGCGGAGTACACCGGCGACGCCCGGAGGCCCGCGTACCTCGTGTTCTGCGACCAGGTGGCCGCCGTCGAGCCGAACTACGATTTCATCCTGTTTGACTGCCCCCCGAACATCCTGCGCGCGTCCCAGTGCGGGGTGTTCACCTGCAACGAGATCTACGTCCCGTCCAACCCGG
>CAYNLL010000449.1:0-3088 GCA_964398015.1 uncultured Opitutaceae bacterium
GGATCTACGCGGCCTGCACCGACCCCGCCAGGGACGGGGGAGAGACCTTCTACACGCGCGCCCGCTTCTCCCCCGCCGAAGGCGCCGCGGACCCGGCCGCCCGGTTCCGCACGATCCGCAGCAGGGCCTACGCGCTCCTCGCCGACAGCGCGAAGGGCGAGTACGTCCCGCTCGCCTCGCTCTCGCCCGAGGAGCAACGCCGGTGGTGCGACAGCCTGCGCCTCGACGGGACGGGCGACGGGAGGCTGGAGTTCTTCTCCCACATCTGGCCCCGGATGGGGCAGGTCCTCAGCTGCCTCCCGGTCTGCACCGAGCTCCTTGTCGAGAACATGAGGGCCTTCGGCGCGGAGCACGTGGCCTACCTGGAGACCCAGTTCATGGTCGACGCGATGGTGGACAACGAGGGGGCGAGGGTCCCTGGCGACGCCGCGGCGCGCTTCGTCAGGCAGCGGCTCGCCCTGCCGGATGCGGTCGCCACCGGCGTCACCGTGCGCTTCCAGCACACGGTGCTGCGCTTCGCCCCGGACGCGGAGGCGCGTCTGGAGGCCGCCTACGGGTTCGTCGACGCCCACAGGGACCAGTGGGTCGGCATCAACCTGGCGGGCATCGAGGAGGACGCGCGCGGCAACCCCTCGCGCTTCCTGGACACGTTCCGCAGGATGCGCGCGCGCTACCCCGCGCTCGCGCTCTCGATCCACGCTGGGGAGATGGACGGCGCCGACCACCACGTCCGGGACACGCTGCTGCTCGGGGCGTCGAGGATCGGCCACGGCGTGAACCTCATCAAGGACCCGGACACCCTCCTGCTCCTGCAGCAGACCCGGCGGGTCCTGGTCGAGGTGAACCTGATCTCGAACAAGCTCCTCGGCTACGTGCCCGACCTCTCGTCCCACCCGTTCCCGGAGTACCTGAGGACGGGCGTGCCCGTCTGCCTGAACACGGACGACCGGGGGATGTGGGACTCCAACCTGACGGACGAGTACTTCACCGCGGTCACGCTCTACCACCTGTCCTGGGCGGAGATCCGCGCCATGGGCCGCGACTCGATCGCGCGCTCCTTCGTCCAGCCCGAGGTGAAGGCCGCGCTCCTGGCCGACTTCGAGCGGCGGCTCTCCGCCTTCGAGGAGCGCTACGGCTCGGTGCCCCTGGACGGCGCGCTCTCCGCGCTCGCCGGGGTGAGGCCCGTGGCCTACGGCTACGCGAGGCGCACCTGGGGCCTGGCCTTCAACTGACGGCCCGGGCGCCCGCAACCCACACGCCGGCCGCCATCAGGGCGGCGCCCGCGAGCAGGCGCCCGAGGTCGGCCGTCTCGCCGAACACGAGGAGCGAGCACGCGATCCCCAGCGGGATCTTCGCATTGTTGAAGGCCGCAAGGGAGCCGGCGTTCACGCGCGTCGAGCCGACGTTCCAGAGGAAGAAGCCGACGCCCGAGGCTCCCACCCCGAGATAGGCGATCGTGGCCCACTGGGCAGGCGTGGCGGAGAACCCGCGCCAGTCCGTCGCGAAGAGCGACACCGCGAGGGTGAGCGCGAGCCCGCCGGCGAAGGGCAGCGCGAAGACCGAGGCGTCGGAGGAGCTGGAGGGCAGGCGCGCCCGCTCGCGCCTCCACGCCAGCTGCCCGGCCGCGAAACAGAGGTTGGAGAGCTGCACCAGGGCGAAGCCCCCGAGGATCCCGGAGTCGGCGACCGACCTCCAGAGGACGACGCCGGCCCCCGCCACGGAGAGGGCGGCCGCGGCGAAGTAGCGCGCCCTCCACCGGCGCTCGAGCGCGGCGTCGATCAGCGTCACCAGGAGCGGCGTCGTGATCGTGAACAGCGCGACCTCGTAGGCATGCAGGTGCGCGTAGGCGCGCAGGTAGAGGATGTAGACCGCCCCGAACTGGACGGCGCCGACCAGGGCGAGGCGGACCCGCGCGGCCGGTCCCGCCGTGGACGGCCGGAAGAAGGGCGCGAACACCGCGAGGGAGAGCGCGAGGCGCAGCGCGGCGACTGCGGTCGGGTCCAGCCCCGAGAGGCCCTTGATCAGTCCGAAGGAGAACGCCCAGACGACCGAGACGATCAGGAGCAGGATCATGCGTCAGCCGGGAGCCGCTGGCCCTAGACCCGGAAGAGGGCGCCCAGGCGCTTGCCGAGGAGGAGGCTGATGCCGGCGATCATCGTCCCCAGGAACACCATGGCCCAGGTCCCGAGGGCGCAGGCCATGAACTTGCCGTTGCCGAGGAGCTGGAAGAGCTCGAGGATCGCCTTGGTGATCGGGAAGAAGACCATCTTCTGCGCGAGGATGATCGAGTCGCTCACCTCGAGCATCGCGAAGGTAAAGGCCAGCAGGCCGCCCGCCAGGAGGTTGGCGGCGATCAGGGGCAGGGTGACCCTGATCAGCGCCCGCAGGGGGGGGCTGCCCAGGTTCTCGGCGGCCTCCTCGAGCGCCACGCTGGTCTGCTGGAAGCCGGCGGAGGCCGAGCGCACGACGTAGGGAAGGCGGCGCACCGAGTAGGCCACGATCAGGAGCACGGTCGGGTTGTTGACGGGGTTGATGAAGCTGAAGAACCGGCCCTCCTGGGACATCGCGAGGTAGCCGAAGGCCAGCACGATCCCGGGCACGGCCAGGGGAAGCATGGAGAGGAAGTCCAGGATTCCCCTGCCGGCGAGCCTCGTGCGCACGACCACGTAGGCGATCGCGATGCCGAGGACCACGTCGATCACCGTCGAGACACTGGCGAACTTCAGGCTGTTGGCGATCGCGGGGACGGTGTACTCGTTGCCGAGGGCGGCGCGGCAGTTGTCGAGCGTGAAGCCCGTCGGCAGGACGGTCCCGTACCAGTCCCTCGAGAAGGCGATCAGGACGACGCCCATGTGGGGCAGGATGGCGACGAAGGTGACCGCGCAGAACGCCGCCGTGCACAGCCAGGCGCGCGGCGCCGGCAGCCGCCGGGCGCCGCCTCCGGAGGTCGCCTTCGCCATCATCGCGTGGCCCGTCCGCCCGAAGATGCCCTTTCCCACGGCGTAGATCAGGACCGAGCTGGCGAGCATCACGGCGACGAGCGCGTAGGGGAACGGGTTGCCCCCGATGTCCTTCAGGCCGTAGAAGA
>CAYNLL010000450.1:0-3077 GCA_964398015.1 uncultured Opitutaceae bacterium
GTGGCCGAAGGCTGGGGCTGGCAGCAGATCGTCACCTGGGCGAAGGGAATCGTGAAGACGCTAGAGGCGCCCCCCGCAGACGTTACGCCAGAGGGGGAGCCGGTTTCCACGGTCCTCACCGCCGCCGATGTCTATGCTGCCACGCCATCAGAGCCCGAGCCCGTCGAGGATAAAGCTTCCCTGTCCGTCATCCAGGCGTGGACCATGATGGGCCTGTCCCGCACAAGCAACGGGGAAGGGAAGCCACACATGAACGGAGTCAACGTATCTAAATTTCTTGAGTACGAACGCTTTGAAGCCTACTACGACACGTTCACCGGAACCTACCAAACCAAGAGCGACTGGAATTCAAACATCAGAGGTCCCAAGCGCCTCTGGGATCCTGTCCGTGACACAGTGTATCTTAGGCACTGGATCCAGCAGCAGCCCGGGTTTGAAATGGCTTCTCACGACTCCATCCGCGACGGCTTCGAGAAATATTGCCATGACGGCGCTCGCAACGAAGCCCAGGAGTGGATGGAGTCGCTGCGCTGGGATGGCGAGCGCCGCTTGCACACCTGGATTTCACGCTACATGGGCGTGCCGATGACGAAATACCACGAAGACGTGGGGATAATGACGGTGCGGTCCATGGTGGCAAGAGTCCTCAAGCCCGGCTGTCAAGTGCATTCCATGCTCACGCTCGTCAGCAAGGAAGGCTGGGGCAAGTCCTCTGTGGCGCGGATCCTGGGTTCGCCATGGTACGGCAGCATCGGTACGTCCTGGGACAAGGACCGCGACATGGCGCAGAAGATCCGCGGGCTCCTCGTCGCTGAGATCGCCGAGAACGAGTCCGGGTCCAAGTCCAGCGCCGAGGCCATGAAGCGCATGGTGTCGAACGCCGTGGATCGGGTGGTCGAGAAATACCAGAACCTCCCAACGGACATCGTGCGTTCTGGAATTTTCGTGGTCACGGCCAACAATGGAGAACTGTTGAACGACGAAACGGGCTACCGGCGCTATCTGCCCGTCACGCTGGGGCATGAGGTCGAGCTCAAGGAACTGGCCGCCGAACGCGACCAACTCGTCGCCGAGGCCGTGGCGGACGTGAAGGAAGGCAAGCCGTGGCATATCGTCACCGGGGCCATCGAGGAAGCGAAGAAATTCCGCATCCAAGATCCTTACGATGAGCCGGTCGCCGAAATCGTCGCCCGGGAAGGGATCGCGGGCGGACGCCTGACCATCGCGGAAGTGATGAAGTTTATGGGCCTGCCGATAGGCCAGCAGACGATGGTGGCGAAGCGCCGCATAGGCGCATCGCTGCGCCTGGCCGGATGCGCACCCCATGTATTCCGCGACGGCGCGAGGACGGTGCAGGGATTCATAATACCTGAAGAAAATTCACAAAATAAAACTTGACATCTAGGATACAGATCGAGTAATATTCTCTAGGACGGTGGGGCCAGAGGAAGTACCTGGATCACCACCCCCTCCGACCGATGGTTCGGGCTCACCCCTGGACCCCACCGTCCATCCTCTCAGGAGCATAGAATGATCACCAGAGGCCGGATCAAGCAGCCTGATTTCGTCACCATCTACGGCCAGGACGGCGTGGGCAAGACCAGCATCGCAGCGGGGGCGCCGAACCTCCTGTTCCTGGATGCGGAGAATGGCACGTTCCACATGGACGTTGCCCGCGAGGAGATCACGTCTTACGCCAGCTTGGTCGAGGCGCTGGACCGGATTCTCGCCGGTCACGCGGACTACAAGGAGTTCGAGTCCGTCGCGTTCGACTCCTTGGACTGGCTCGTCCCCAAGGTCTACGAGCACGTCTGCGCCACGGTCAAGCACGAAAAGGGCCACTCCGTCGATTCCATCGAAGGCTTCGGCTTCGGCAAGGGCTATGTCCATGCCCGCGAAGTCTGGCAGAAGCTCCTCGCCAAGTGCCAAGCCGTCCGCGCCAAGGGCATCAACGTGATCCTTCTCGCCCACACGCAGGTGTTCAACATCGACAGCCCTGACACAACGGGCGCCTACAAGCAGTACGACCTCAAGCTGCCGCGTACGTCGAACAACGACATCGCGGCCCTGTTCCGCGAGGCGTGCGACACGGTGGCGTTCATGTCCTGGAAGCGCCTGACGCCCAAGGACGATCCCCGCGCCATCGACGGCGGGCGTGTGCTGCGCACCCAACAGGCTCCAGGCTGGGCGGCGAAAAACCGCTTCGGGCTTCCCGAGGAAATCGTGCTGCCCGAGTTTAAGCGTGACGCCGCGGGCGTCGTGATCCCCGGTCAAGAGCGCCTGTTGTGGAAGGCGTACACCGATGCGGTCCTGGCCGCGCAAGCCACCGGCCCGGACCTGGGCGCCATCCTGGCCCTGGCGAAGCAGGTCAAGGATGCGCCTCTGCGCGACAAGATCAACGCCGCGGTGAACGCCGACAAAGCCGATCCGGTCAAGCTGGCGAAGCACTTGGAACGGATCAAGAAAATCGTGTCCATAGGGACGGACACGCAACCCGTGGCGGCGGCTCCCGCTGCTGCATCATCCACTAAAAAGGAGGAAATCTAGATGGGCTTCGCGCCTCTCACCAACCACAAAGCCAAGCTGATCGACTACGGCATCGGCGAAACCCTCGCCGGGGAACCGAACGTGCAGCTCAAGTTCGATGTCGAGGGCGTCGGCGAAATGACGTACTACGGATCGCTCAAAGGTGGCGCCGTGCCGTTCACCTTGGACGCCCTGCTGACCTGCGGCTACAAGGGCAAGGACTGCACGGACATCATCGACGGCCCCGACGGCGGTGCCCTGATACTGGGCACTGAAGTCAACGTCGCCATCGGCGAGGAGGAGTACAACGGCGTCACGAAGAAGAAGATCAAGTTCGTGAACGCCCCGGGCAGCGCGGTCCAACGCGCCGATCCGGTCACGGCCAAGGCGAAGCTCCGGGCATTGGGCCTGGAAGCCGAGCTTGCCAAGCAACGGGGAGGGGTGAAAGCGCCGGCCGCGAAGGCTGACAACAGCGACGTTCCCTACTAGGAGGAGAGAGGATCCCAAGCCTGCCTGACCCTCAACGCCCGCGCCTATGGTGACATCGGCGC
>CAYNLL010000451.1:0-3070 GCA_964398015.1 uncultured Opitutaceae bacterium
CGTCGGGCAGGAAGCCCATGTCGAGCATCCGGTCGACCTCGTCGAGGACGAGGATGTCGATCTTGTCGAGCGAGCAGTTGCCCTGCTCCAGGTGGTCGAGCAGGCGCCCCGGCGTCGCCGCGAGGATGTCCATCCCGCGGCGCAGGTCCTCCGTCTGCTTTCCGTAGCCGACGCCGCCGTAGACGATCGTCACGCGAAGGTCGGTGAACTGGGCGTACTTGTGGAAGGCCTCCTCGACCTGGAGCGCGAGCTCGCGCGTGGGCTCCAGGATCAGGCAGCGCATCGCGCCGTGCCGGCCCAGCCTCTGGATGATGGGCAGCGCGAAGGCCGCGGTCTTGCCCGTGCCCGTCTGGGCCGAGCCGATCACGTCGCGGCCCTCGAGGATGAGCGGGATCGCCTGGACCTGGATCGGGGTCGGCTCGACGTAGCCCTTCTCCTGGACCGTGAACGCGAGGGCGTCGCAGAGGCCCAGCTTGGAGAACGCCGTGTCCATCTTCGGGACGTCGACGGGCACCGCCGGCTTCGCGGGCGTGTGGCCCGGGTGCTCAAAATCGTCGCGCGCGGGGCGCGGCTTGCGCCCGTCGCCGTGGCGCGCGGGCCCGTGCCCGTGGCCCGGCCTGGCGGGGCCCCGGCCCTCGGGGCGGCGCTCCTCGAACCTGGGGCGCGCCTCGTGCGGCCGCGCGGGGGCCGCGCCGCCCTCGGCCGGGCCCGGGCCGCGCCCCGGCCGGCGCGGGCCGCCGGACTGCGCCGCGTTTCCATGCGGGCGCCCGGCCCCCTGGGCCGGCCTCCTCGCCGCGGCCCCCGAATAGGGGCGGGGGTCGGCCTGCGGCGCGACCTGGGCGGGTTTCTTGGGTGTTGGCGCTATGGATTCGCGCAGCCTGGCAATGAACTTCCGTAGCATGATCTTCTAGATGAAAGAGCCACAGTCCCTTGGTTCCCTCGCTTTTGCAATCCCCCATTCCGGCGCGCGGCGGCAAATAGGGTTCTCGCTTGGCACCTCCTTTCCCAGCAGCATGATGCGAACCCGGCACCCCCACACGCGATGAATCCCGACCTCCTCTGGTTCGTCCACCTCGGCATCGAGCAGGGGCTCTTCACGCGCGCCCAGTGCGTCAGGGTGCGGGCGAAGCTCGCGGGCAAGCCCGGCATGCTCGACTTCGCCCAGGAGATGATCGACCAGGAGGTCGTCACCGACGTCGAGGCCCTCGAGAAGCTCGCCGGCGTCGCCGCGGTCCGCGGGCAGAAGGGCCCGCCGCCGGCGGACCCCTTCGTCTCGGCGGAGGAGCGCGTGCAGGACATCATCCCCGTCGCCGCGAAGAGGGCGGAGGCAGGCCCGGCCCCTGTGTTCGACTTCGCCGGCGCGGGCAAGCTCGACGATGCGGCCCTCGGCGAGGCCATGAAGGGGCTCCTCGGCGCGTCGGTGCGCTTCGGGGCGAGCGACCTGCACCTGTGCACCGGTCGCCGCCCGTTCGTGCGCAAGGACCGCGTGATCTCGTTCATCAGCGAGAGGCCCCTCGGCGCCCCGGAGGCCCTGCGGCTCAACACGGTCCTCCTCACGCCGGGCCAGCTCAAGGCGTACACGGAGAAGCACGACCTCGACTACGCCCTGGCCGTGGGGGACACCGAGCGCTACCGGGTGAACCTCATGTTCCATAAGGACGGCGCCGCCGGGTGCTACCGCATGGTGCCCAAGGAGGTGAAGTCGATGACCGAGCTCGGCTTCGCCGCCCACCTGGAGACCCTCAAGCGGCTGCTGAGCTACCACAACGGCCTCGTCCTGATCACGGGCCCGGTCGGCTCGGGCAAGACCACGACGCTCGCCTCGATGGTCAGCTACCTCAACGACACCCGCAAGGACCACATCATCACGGTGGAGGACCCGATCGAGGTGGTCCAGAAGTCCAGGGGATGCAACGTGACGCAGCGCCAGGTGGGCGACCACACGCGGACCTTCTTCACGGCGCTCAAGGGGGCGCTGCGCGAGGACCCCGACATCATCGTGATCGGCGAGCTGCGCGACCTGGAGACGATAGAGATGGCGGTCAGCGCGGCCGAGACGGGGCACCTGGTGATCGGCACCATGCACACGAGCGACGCCGCCACCACGCTCAACCGGCTCCTCGACGTCTTCCCGGCGGCGCAGCAGACGCAGATCCGGGCGAGCGTCGCCGAGAGCCTGCGGGGGATCGTCTGCCAGCGCCTGCTGCCGCCCCCCCCGGGCACCGCCGGCCTCGTCATGGCGTGCGAGATCCTCGTCAACAACATGGCGATCGCAAACCTCGTGCGGGACGGCAAGACGACGGGCCTGCGCAATTCGATGGAGACGGGCGTCCGCGAGGGGATGTGCCTGATGGACAACGTGATCTTCGCGCTCAGCCAGGAGGGCAAGATCACCAGGGAGACGGCCCTGGCGAACATCACCAACCGCGCGCTCCGCGCGAAGCTTTCCTGAACCCGCCATGGCCGAGGTCGACACACTCCTGCGCTCGATGGTGGACAAGGGCGGCTCGGACCTGCACCTCACGGTGGGGCTTCCCCCCAAGGCCCGCATCTCGGGCTCGATGCAGCCGATCGCCGACAAGCCCCTCGACACGGCGACGATGGAGCGCCTGCTCAAGGAGATCGTCCCCGAGCGGCGGTGGAAGGAGTTCCTCGCGACGAGGGACCTCGACCTCGCCCACGAGATCTCCGGCTTCGCGCGGTTCCGCGGCAACTTCCTTTACAACCACTGGGGCCAGGCGGCCGTGTTCCGCCAGATCCCGGCGAAGATCCTCTCCTTCGACGAGCTGAAGCTGCCGGAGGCCATCAAGAAGCTCTGCCACCTCAACGAGGGCCTCGTCGTCGTGACCGGCCCCACCGGAAGCGGCAAGTCGACCACGCTCGCGGCGATGATCGACTACATCAACACCAACATGTGCCGGCACATCATCACGATCGAGGACCCGATCGAGTTCGTGCACCCGGTGAAGAAGAGCGTGATCGTGCACCGCGAGGTCGGCGAGCACACGGAGACGTTCGCGACGGCGCTCAAGAGCGCGATGCGCCACGACCCGGACATCCTGCTCGTGGG
>CAYNLL010000452.1:0-3059 GCA_964398015.1 uncultured Opitutaceae bacterium
ACGTCCCGGAGTTCCCAAAGAAGGCGACGGTTGGCTACTACCTGGGCGACATGGGTGAGCTGCCCATTCCCGCCACCACCTTCAACATCATCGACGTGGCGAACAATGCGGTGGTGTTCTCGGGCAACCTGACCCTGCGCCAGGACACCGGCTACACGACCTCCCCCCTTCCCTACCAGCAGGTCTACCAGGCCGACTTCAGCAGCCTCACGACTCCGGGCGAATACCAGCTCCAGGTCGGGGGCATGGGCGTCTCGCTCCCCTTCATCATCAACGAGGGGATCGCGATGGCCTGGGTCCGCACCTACGCGCTCGGCATGTACGAGCAGCGCAGCGGTGCGCCCGGCATCGGGCTGCCCTGGACCCGCTTCGCCCATCCCGCTGATCACACGGCCCCGGCGTCCGTGCCCGTCCCGGACACCAGCGCCGCGTACGCCTTCACGTGGTCCTGCATCAACAACTACACCTCCCAGGCCACCCCGAACAGCCCCCCCCTCCAGTCGCCCCAGGCGGCGCCGGCGCTCACCAGCAACGCGACGTCCCTCTATCCCTACGTCAACACGGGCGCCGTCGACGTCTCGGGCGGCCACTGGGACGCCGGCGACTACAGCAAGTACACGGAGAACAGCGCCCAGCTGGTCCACGAGCTGATCTTCTCCGTCGACAACATCCCCGGGGTGTCGACCCTCGACAACCTGGGGATACCGGAGAGCGGCGACGGGATCCCCGATGCGCTCCAGGAGGCCAAGTGGGAGGTTGATTTTCTCGCCAAGATGCAGGATGCCGACGGCGGCTTCTACTTCCTGGTCTACCCGATCGGCGAGGAATACGAGAACGCGCTTCCCCAGAACGGGCAGTCGCAGGTCGTGTGGCCCAAGAACACCTCGGTGAGCGCCGCCGCGACGGCCGCCCTTGCCGAGGCGGGGTCGTCCCCGGCCATGCGGAAGTACTACCCCGCCCAGGCCGCTTCCTACCTTGCCGCCGCCGAAAGGGGCTGGGCCTTCCTGCAGGCGGCGACCGCAAGGTACGGCGCATCGAGGTACCAGAAGCTCACGTTCTACTCGGACGACTGGCAGGACCAGGACGAATATGCGTGGGCCGCCGCCGCCCTCTACGCCGCCACGGGTTCGGCAGCCTACCAGACGCAGCTCTTCAGCCTGTTCCCCAACCCGGCCTCGCCCTCAACGTTCCGATGGGGCTGGTGGTCCATGTCCGAGGGCTGGGGCAACGCCATCAGGGACTATGCCTTCGCCGCCTCCAGCGGACGGCTGCCGTCATCGGCCCTCAATGCCTCTTACCTCGGCGTCTGCCAGTCCCAGATCGTGGCCGCGGGCAACAACGTGGTCGCATGGGCGGCCGCGAGCGCCTACGCGACTCCGTTTCCGACGGCCACGAAGGCCGTACTCGGGGGAGGATGGTACTTCTCGCTGGATCAGGCGTCGGACGCCGCGGTCGCCTACCTCGTAAGCCCCAGTCCCGCCCTCCTGGACGCGCTCGTCAGCGCGCTGAACTACGAAGGCGGCACGAACCCGGTGAATGTCACCTATCTCACGGGCCTCGGCCTGAAGCGCCAGCAGAACCAGGTCTCCCAGTTCGCCGTCAGCTCCCGCCGCATCCTGCCGCCTTCCGGCATACCGCAGGGCCAGGTGACGGCGGGATTCGAATACCTCCCCAAGTACGGCTCCGAGCTCTCGGGCCTGTCGTACCCTTCGGACGGCGGCACGACGAACACCTACCCCTACTACGACCGCTGGAGCGACGCCTACAACGTGACGCAGGAGTTCATCACCGTTAATCAGGCGCGCAGCTTCATGGCCACCGCGCTTCTGGCCTCCTTCACCTCGAGCGAGGGCGGAGCGTGGACCGCCCCGGCGGCCGCCATCGTCGTGCCCGGCGCGACGGCACTTCTCAACGCGCCCGTCACCCTCAGCGTGCGGGTTCCCGGCCTGGACCTGGCGGGATCGAGGATTGTCTGGGAGGGGCGCAACCAGCAGCCCGCCTTCGGCTCCACCTTCAGCTTCACACCCGTCAACAACGGAGACCAGTGGGCGGAGGCCGAGATTGAGTGGCCGGACGGGCGCCGCGCCTTCGCCGAGGGCGATTTCCAGGCGAACAGCCCCCTGCAGGTCTGGATCGGCAGCGCCCTGCCCCCGGGATCGACGCCGACGGAGGACGGCGGGGACAGCTGGAACTGGGTTTCATCGAACTCGGCCCCTGAATCCGGGACCGTTGCCTTTCAAACCGCCATCGTCTCCGGCCTGCACGACCTGGGCTTCACGGGGGCCACGGACGCCATGCAGGTCTACGCGGGCGACACGCTGTTCGCGTGGGTCTACCTGAGCAGCTCCCATCCCCCCTCAGAGATCCTCGTGGCATGGAATGACGGCTCCTCCTGGGAGCACAGGGCCTACTGGGGCGCCAACACCATCACGTACGGCACCAACGGGACCGCGGGCCGCTATTATGCGGGACCTCTTCCCGCCACAGGAAGGTGGGTGAAGCTCTCGATTCCGGCCAGCGCGGTCGGTCTGGCGGGCTTGTCCGTGAGCGGCATGGATTTCGCGCTCTACAACGGAGGCGCCACCTGGGATGCAATCGGCAGGTCCTCCGGGGCCCCGTAGCCTATTCGAGGCGCGGCCCCGACCCACTCCCATAAATACGGTTCCGAGATGCGCACCCTGCGCCATGCCAATGCTATTGCGCCCACCGGACCGTATCCCCCTTCCAGCTGACCCGCCTCCCCCGATAAGGTGCAATGGCGCCGCTTCGCCGCCCCTGCGGCGGACGGAAGGGGTGAGCACCCCATGGCCCCGGCGCGATTCCGCCCATAAGATGATGCTGCGTGCCGAGTCGCCTTCTATTCGCCTGCTGCCTGCTCGGGCTGTCGCCGTTCACGGCGGGCCTCAACGCCCAGCTGAGGACGGCTACAGACACCCATGCGCTAGGCCTGCCGGCCGTGGGAGCGTGCTCGCTGGTCATCCTTTCCCCATCACTCCTCGAGTTCACCCGGATTTCATCGGAGGAGAGCGGGCCGCCCGCGTTGGGGCCGTTCGTCGTCA
>CAYNLL010000453.1:0-3057 GCA_964398015.1 uncultured Opitutaceae bacterium
GCCACACGTTCCTCTACTCGGCTCCGGTCCGGAAGATCAAGGAGATCGTCGACAACCACGACATCGGGGAGATCAGGTACATCTCCGCGCGGCGCCTGAACCTGGGCCTGTTCCAGAAGGACATCAACGTGGCCTGGGACCTGGCACCCCACGACATCTCGATCATCCTGTACATCATCGGGGAGCTGCCCCACAGCATCAACTGCCGCGGAGGCGCCCACATCACCCCCGGGATCGAGGACGTGACCAGCATGAGCCTCCATTTCTCGAAGGAGCGCTCCGCCATCATCCACAGCAGCTGGCACGACCCGAGGAAGGTCAGGGAGATGACGATCGTGGGCAGCAAGCGCATGATCGTGTACGACGACATCGTCGCCCAGGAGAAGATCAAGATCTTCGACGCGCGCGTCGAGCGGCCGCCGCACTATGACACCTTCGCCGAGTTCCAGTACGCCTACCACTACGGCGACATCCACTGCCCCTACGTGAAGCAGGACGAGCCCCTGAAGACGGAGTGCCAGCATTTCCTCGAGTGCATCCGCAACGGCACGGTCCCCGTCACCAACGGCGCGGCGGGCATGGAGGTCGTGCAGATCCTCGAGGCGTCCTCCGAATCCCTGCGGATGAGCGGGGCGCCCGTCTCCCTGACGGCCGCGCGCTACCACAGGGAGACCGCAGCCCCGTTTTCAAGGTTTGGCGCAGCGCCCGCGGAGCACGAAAAGGGCAAGAATGGGGCGGCTCCGGCCCCGGCGGAAGCCAAGGCGTAGCGGCTAGCGGACCCGCGGCCGCCACGGTTGCACGTCTGAATCCGCACCCGGCCAGACCAGAGATCTCCTTTACTGACACCCATGCACGTCCCGTTCCTAGACCTGAAAGCGCAGAACGACCCCCTCCGCTCCGAAATCCTTGCCTCCATCGAGGAGGTGATCGACGCGAATGCCTTCGCGGGCGGCCCGTTCGTCGCGCGGTTTGAGGAGGAGTTCGCCACCTTCTGCGGGACCCCGTTCGCCGTGGGCGTGGGCAACGGCACCGACGCCCTTTGGTTCGCCCTCCTTGCCCTGGGGATTGGGCCGGGCGACGAGGTGATCACGGTCCCCCACACGTTCATGGCGACGGCCGAGGCCATCAGCTTCTGCGGCGCCACGCCCGTCTTCGTCGACATCGACGCGGAGACCTACACCATGGACCCGGCGCTCCTTGAGCGCGCGATCACTCCCCGGACCAAGGCGATCATTCCCGTCCACCTCTACGGCCAGATGGCCGACATGGACCCGATCATGGAGATCGCCAACCGGCGCGGGATACCCGTGATCGAGGACGCCTGCCAGGCGCACGGCGCGTCCTACAAGGGCCGCAAGGCCGGCTCGATCGGGCTCGCGGGCTGCTTCAGCTTCTATCCCGGGAAGAATCTCGGCGCCTTCGGCGAGGCCGGGGCAGTGGTGACGAGCGATCCGACCCTCGCTTCAAAGATCCGGACCCTGCGGGACCACGGCCAGGAGAAGAAGTACCACCATTCCATGGTGGGCTGGAACGGGCGCATGGACGGGATCCAGGCCGCCGTGCTGCGCGTGAAGCTCAAGTCGCTCGAGGGCTGGAACGCCGCCCGCCGGGAGAACGCCCGGCTCTACGGCACCCTCCTCGGCAACAGCGAGCACCTCATCCTCCCCTCGACCTCCGGCCGCGGCGTGCACGTCTTCCATCTCTACGTCGTCCGCGTCAAGGACAGGGACCGGGTCCTCGACGCCATGTCCAAGCGCGGCATCTCCTGCGGCATCCACTACCCGGGCCCGGTGCACCTCCAGAAGGCGTACAGCGGCCTGAACCTGGGGCCGGGCTCCTTCCCCGTCACGGAGCAGGCCGCCGGCGAGGTGCTGTCGCTTCCGATGTTTGCGGAGCTGACCCCGGCACAGATCCAATCCGTCGCCCAGGAACTCGGAGCGCTCCTTCCCTCGGCCAAGAGCCGCGCGGCGGTGAGCGCGTGAAGAGGCGGGGACAAGACACGGTCGATACTGTCTAACCCGCTGTACGCCCTTCCTCCCTCGGCCCCACCCTTTGATCCAACCCTTCCCCACTCCATGCAACCCGTCACAAGCGCAATGGAGATGCCGTGGAAGGCCGCTCCAAGTGAACGTCGAGGGAAGCCCCCGGGCATGAACACGCCGATGCCCGCCGACGCCGAAACTTCCCCCCTCGCGCCCTCTGGCGAAGCCGGCGTGCGCACGGTCGACCCCGTGTCGGATGCGGCGTGGGACGCCGACCTCGCTGCGTGCCCCGGCGCCACGTTCTTCCACGGCTCGGCGTGGGCCCGCGTGCTGCAGAGCGCGTACGGCTTCAACCCCGTCTATTTCGCCGTCCGGTCCCCGGGGCGGATCGAGTCCCTGTTGCCGATGATGGAGGTCGACAGCTGGCTGACCGGAAGGCGCGGGATATCCCTGCCCTTCACCGATGAATGCGTTCCCCTCTGCAGGGATGCGGCCTCGTTCGGGCGCCTGTACCGCGAGGCCCTGGCCTGCGCCAAGTCGCGCCGCTGGAAGTACCTGGAGTGCCGCGGGGGGCTGCCGCTCTTCGGGGACGCCACCCCCTCCCTCACCTATCTGGGCCACCGGCTCGACCTGCGCCGCGGCGAGGGCGACCTGCTTGAGCGCTGCGAAGGGTCGGTGCGGCGCGCGATCAAGAAGGCCGACAAAAGCGGGCTGACCATCGAATTTTCACGGGACATGGACGCCGTCCACGCCTTCCACGGCCTGCTGTGCAAGACCCGGCGGCGCCATGGGGTGCCGCCCCAGCCCTTTAATTTCCTCGCGGCCATCCAGCAGCACGTACTGGCCAAGAACCAGGGTGTTGTCGTCCTTGCCCGTCTGGGCGGCAAACCCGTGGCAGGTGCAGTCTATTTTCAATTTGGCAAGACCGTCATATACAAGTTTGGCGCCTCCGATGAAGCCTTCCAGCAGTTGCGGGCCAACAACTTAGTGATGTGGGAGGCCATAAGACACTATGCGAGGGAGGGTTTTGAAATCTTGGATTTTGGCCGGACTTCGCTTACAAATGAGGGGTTGA
>CAYNLL010000454.1:0-3057 GCA_964398015.1 uncultured Opitutaceae bacterium
CGCTCTGCACGCAGAGCCGCCGCGCGGAGAACGACGCCGAGCACTCCTGGCACCTCTGCCTGGCCGTCATCGTGCTCTCCGAGCACGCGAACGAGCCGAACCTGAACGTGCTGCGTGTCCTCAAGATGCTCATTGTCCACGACCTGGTCGAGATCGACGCCGGGGACACCTTTGCCTACGACGACGCGCGCAGGGTCGACCAGCACGCGCGCGAGGCGCTCGCCGCGGACCGGATCTTCGGCCTGCTGCCCGCTGACCAGGCGCGTGAATTCCGGGCCCTGTGGGACGAGTTTGAGGACGTGGCGACTCCCGAGGCCAAGTTTGCTGCCGCGATCGACCGCTTCCAGCCGTGCCTGCTCAACTGCAGCACGGAAGGGGCCGCATGGAAGCGCCACGGCGTCACGCAGGACCGCGTCGTCGCGCGGAATTCACACATCGCCGACGGCTCGAAGGCGCTCTGGGAGGCGACGGAGCGCCTGATCGAGGAGACGGCGAGGGCCGGCCACCTCGCGAGGGCCAAGTAGGGGGAGTCCGCAGCGGCGCGCCGGGGTGTTGAGGCGGGCTTATACTGCGTATTTCCATGTAGTGTTTGTGCGGATTGCTTGCCCAATGGCCTTGCCCCCAAGGTGTTGTGGAAACTATGCCCCGGCTCATTCCCCTCACTCCGCATGACGACGCGAACGCACGCCGCAACCCGCTGGAATTCCCGGGTAAACCGCTCCACCAGCATGGACAGCCCACTGGGTTCCTCCGCTCCAAAGCTGATCCTTGCATCGGCCCTTCTCGTCCTCGGGCTTTACGGAGGGAGTGCCGCCTGTGGGCAATCCGTGGCGCCCCAGCTGACGTCGATCAGCTTGACGTCGTCGCCCACGTTGGCGGCGGGTCAGAATGTGACCTACAGTTTCGCGGTGACGCCGGGAACGGCGCCCTCGATCCAGTCCGTTGGTCTCTCCGTCTTTGATGCGGACGGGTTCCTGTACTTCAGCCCCTACTTCACCGCGCTTTCGTCGGCGAGCGGGACCATCACTACCGCAACGTCGCCCTCCACCTGGCTGCAAGGGAGCTATACCGTCTATGAAATCATGGTGACGGGCTCGGCCAACATCACGACGACCTACAACGCCGACCGCACCATCTCCTATTCCAACGGGGGAACGGGTCCTGCGACCAGCTCCATCTCCTTTGCGGCCCTGGGCTTCAGTCTGACCGGCGGCCTCGCAGCCATTGAATCGGCCCAGCTGACCTCGATCAGTTTGGCCTCCCCGGCGACGCTGACAGCAGGCTCCACCCCGAGCTACAATTATTCGATAACCCCGGGGACGCTGGGCACAATAGATGAGCTCGACGTCCTCTTGGAGGATCCGACAGGGGCGCAGTTCAATATTCTAGTCAACCCTGCGTCGACATCGGGCACGTTGAGTTACTCCACCCCGACATCCTGGGTGAACGGCGCATATTCTGTCTTATCGATCTCGGTCGCCGACAGCCACGGCATCGCGAATTACCTTCCCACCGGCACAATTAGCTAAAGAGACGGAGGCGAGGGACCCGCAACGCACTCGATATCGTTTGCCAGCCTGGGATTCACCGTGACGGGCAGCGTGCCTCCGACGCCCACGCCCACCCCAACGCCGACGCCGTCCGGGACTCCAACTCCCACGCCGTCACCCACCCCAACGCCCCCCCCGACCGGGACTCCAGTCCCCACGCCGATGCCCACCCCAACAGCGGCTCCCGGGATTACACCGACGCCGACCCCTACGCCCACCGTGTCCGGTGCTTCGGCGCGCCTCGTCAACATCTCGACGCGAGCGCAGGTGGGCGCCGGAAGCAACCTGTTGATACCCGGATTTGTCATCACAGGCAACGGGACTGAGACGCTCCTGATCCGCGCGGACGGTCCCGCCCTAAGCCAGTTTGGCGTCGCCGGCGTCCTGGCCAAGCCTAGCTTGTCCGTCTTCGACAACTCCCAGAGCGTGATTGCAAGCAACACCGGATGGGGTAGCAATTCAGACCCGATGCTGATTGCGAGCACGGGCTCTTCGGTGGGCGCGTTCCCCCTCGCCGCAGGGAGCGCAGACAGCGCCGAGATCGTGAGCCTGGCGCCTGGGGCCTACACGGCGCAGGTATCGGGCGTGAACAACCCGACGGGGGTGGCGCTGGCGGAGGTCTACGCGGTGCCCTCGGTGCACTGACCTGCCCCCTGCCGAGGGGCCAGGCGCCTTAGCTCAGGTCCCGTATCGACCCGAACTCCGGGTCGAACAGGCGCCGGTAGGTGCGCACGATCATCCCGTCGGTCAGTCCGGCCAGCCAGTCGCAGATCTGGCGCGCCTTTGCGCGCCGGCCCTTCGCCCCGTCGAGTAGCCTGCCGACCGCCGGCGGCAGGATGCGTATCACGCGCGGCCCCGCCTCGACATAGTTTCGCCAGCAGGACTCCCACAGCTCGAACATCACCTTGCGCGCCTTGTGCTCCATCTGCTGGAGCTGCGGGCTCTCGAAGATGATGTCATTGGCCATCTGCTTGTAGAAAAGCACCTGGCGCTGCGCCTCCGGGGCCACGACGAGCTCGTAGCGGTACCGGTGCGTCCTTTCGGACATGAAGGAGTCGCGCTCCTTTAGGCGGCAGGCCGTGATGAAGGAGCCGATGCGGTCCGAGAAGATCCCCGCGAGCCGGTCGCCCCGGATCCCGTCGAGGAGCTCGTCCAGGAGGCGCATCCCGAGGGCGTCGCCCACGGCGTTCTGCGCCCACGCCTCGATCCGGTCGATCGTCAGGAAGCCCGCCTTGACGCCGTCCACGATGTCGTTGACCGAGTACGCGGCGTCGTCCGCCCAGTCCATGATCTGGCACTCGACGCTCTTGAATCCGTTCAGGAGCTCTCCCGGCCGCAGCGCCTTAGGTATCGAGGCCCCTCCGAAGACAAATCGCCTCACCTCACGCTGCGTGTCATAGAGGAAGTGGTTCTTCGGCGGCTTGGGGAACTCCCCGAAGAGCGTCTTGTACTTGAGGACGCCGTCGAGCAGGGCGCGCGTCGGCTGCATCCCCGGACCCCCGCCCGC
>CAYNLL010000455.1:0-3043 GCA_964398015.1 uncultured Opitutaceae bacterium
GAATTCCACGAGATCGTGACCACGGGCAAGGAGCCGGAGGAGATCAGCGACCTCGCTGCCTTTGCCGGCGTGCACGCCTTCCCGGCCCGGATCAAGTGCGCGACCCTGTCGTGGCATGCGGCGCTCAACGCCCTGCGCGGCAGCCCCGAGGCCGCAACAACGGAGAGCCACAAGGATTGAGCACGACGCCCTCACCCTGGCCTCGCATCCGCGACGAGTTCCCCATCCTGGACCAGCAGGTAAACGGGCATCCTCTGGTCTACCTCGACAACGCGGCGACCACGCAGAAGCCGCGCGCGGTGATCAGCGCGCTCGAACGGTTCTACACGAGGGACAACTCCAACGTGCACCGCGGCCTGCACGCGCTTTCAATGCGCGCCACCGAGGACTACGAGGGCGCCCGGCTGCGGGTGGCGACGTTTGTCGGCGCGGGCGCGCCGGAGGAGATCGTGTTCACTCGCGGCACGACCGAGTCCATCAACCTCGTGGCCTCGAGCTGGGGCGGCGCAAACCTGAAGAGGGGCGACGTGATCCTCCTCACGGAGATGGAACACCACAGCAACCTTGTCCCCTGGCAGCTCGTCGCCCAGCGGACGGGAGCCACGCTGAGGTACCTGCCCGTGACCGGCGACGACGGCCTCCTCGACCTCACGGCTCTTGACCGCGTCCTCACGCCCGAGGTCAAGGTGTTCGCCTTCACGCACATCTCCAACACGCTTGGCACGATCAACCCGGTGGCCGAGCTCTGCCTGCGCGCGCGCAAGGTGGGCGCCGTCACCGTCATCGACGCGGCGCAGTCGATTGGGCACATGCCGGTCGACGTCCGGCAGATCGGATGCGACTTCATGGCATTCTCCGGACACAAGATGGCCGGCGTCACGGGCATCGGCGTCCTTTACGGTCGGAGGGCGCTCCTGGATGCGATGCCCCCGTGGCAGGGCGGCGGCGGGATGATCTCCAACGTCGATTTCTTCGAGAGCCGGTGGAAGCCGACCCCGGAGCGCTTCGAGGCGGGCACCCCCAATTTCGGCGACGCCGTCGCCCTTGGCGCGGCATGCGACTTTCTCGACTCGCTCGGGCGCGACACGATCCGGCACCACGACAGCGCGCTGGCGCGGGTCGCCTATGAGCGCCTCTCCGAGCTTCCCGGCATCCGCCTCATCGGGCCCAAGGGCGATCGCGGCGGGCTCGTGAGCTTTGCGTTCGAGCACCTGCACGCACACGACGTCGTCACCTTCGCCGACGAGGACGGCATCGCGCTGCGCGGAGGCCACCACTGCAACCAGCCCCTCATGAGGAAGCTGGGCCTCACGAGCACCGCGCGCGCCAGCTTCTACGTGTACAACGAGGAGTGGGAGGTCGACGCCCTAGTGGCCTCCCTGAGGCGCACCCTCAAGTTCTTCGGCTCAGCCTGAGGCCCGCGTCAGCGGCCGGCGCCGATCCACGCCATCGCCTTTTCAGCCAGGCGGTCGAACGCCCTGACGCTCAGCTCGAGGTGCTCCTCGAGCGTGTCCTCGATCTTGTTGTGGCTGATCCCGCGGAGGCTCTGGACGAACATCATCACCGTCGGCACGCCGGCGCGCGCCACCTCGGCGGCGTCGTGGAGAGGCCCGGACGGGAGGCGGTGGGAGGTCGCGCAGGTTTCGCGGATCGCCTCGTCGCACATGCCAACGAGGGCCCCGTTGAACGCGACCGGCTCTATCTGCCAGATCCTCTCCCAGGAGACGCCGACGCCGCCCTGCGCGGCGAATTCCTTCGAGGCCTCCCGCGCCTCAAGGAGCATCCTCCCGAGCGCCGCCGCGTCGAGGTGGCGCTGGTCCAGGGTGATCCGGCATTCCTCGACCACGCTGGTCACGATGCCGGGCCGCGTCGTGCACGACCCGATCGTGCAGACACCGCCGTTGCGCTCGGCGATCCGGTAGATCTCCGGACTCATCCTCGCGGCGGCTAGAAACGCGTCTTTACGGCGGTTCATGGGCGTGCTGCCCGAGTGGGCGGCCTGGCCGGTGAAGGTGATTGCGTGGCGCTCGACGCCAAAGGTCCCCAGGACCGCGCCGAGGGGAAGCCCGAGGTCGAGGAGCACGGGGCCCTGCTCGATGTGGAGCTCAAGGTATGCCGCGGCGCTCGCCAGTTCCCTGCCGCTCCTCTTCACCCCCTCGAAGTCCACGCCAATCGCCCTGAGCGCGTCCGGCAGGCCCACGCCGTCCCTGTCCCTGAGCCCGCGGGCCTCGCCCATGTCGAGCGTGCCCGAACAGGCCGACGAGCCGAACAGGCTTTTCCCGAACCGCGCGCCCTCCTCGTCCGCCCAGTCCACGAGCCGCACCGACACCGGGGCCCTTCCGGCATACTGCGCGTTGACCCGGCGCAGGATCTCAAGGCCAGCAAGGACATTGAGGCACCCGTCGAGCCAGCCCCCGTTGGGGACAGAGTCCATGTGGCCCCCGATCAGGAGCGCCTTGTCGCCGCCGCCGGCAAGCGTGGACCACAGGTTGCCCGCCTCGTCCACATGGACCTCGACGGGAAGCTCCTGGAGCTTCCCGCGAAGCCAGTGCCGCGTCGCAAGCCACGTCGGGGTGAACGCGACGCGCTGGGCACCGTTCTCGTCCGACGTCAGCCGGCGGAGTTCCTTGAGCTCTGCGACCGTCCGCTTCGGATCAAGGGGCGAATTCATGGGGTGCGCAGGGCAGGAAGAGTGGTTCAATTCCTGCTTGGAAACGAGCGTTTTCTGGGCGACCATCCGCCCAGTCCCGATCGCCTATGCCGACTCTCGCAACCACCGTCGACGGACTGAAGCTGCCAAACCCCTTTGTCATAGGCTCGGGGCCGCCGGGGACGAACCTGAGCGTCATCAACCGCGCGTTCAGGGAGGGCTGGGGGGCCGTCATAGCGAAAACCGTCAGCCTCGACTCCTCGAAAGTCGTGAATGTCACCCCGCGCTACGCCAAGCTGCAGTCCAGCGACGGCAGCGAGGTCATCGGTTGGGAGAACATCGAGCTCATCAGCGACCGGCCCTTCGGAATCTGGCTCGACGAGTTCAAGAAGT
>CAYNLL010000456.1:0-2373 GCA_964398015.1 uncultured Opitutaceae bacterium
GTCTCGGCTCCCGGCGCTATCGGCTGGTTCCAGAAGCTGTCGTCCGAGAAGAACCTTCTGGGCGGGGCGGAGGCGTCTGCCGCCGCGCACGCGAGGCACGAGGCGAGGGAGCCGGTGACGACACTGAGGCGGGCGAGGGAATTCAATTGTGCTGCGGCACGGGCCAGGGTCGGGGCGCTGGAGGGACGCATGTGTTGTACGGCGTGCGCCTCGGATAGCCAAGCCCTCTGATGCAGGGGGGATCCTGGCGTGCCGGCCATCCTTGCACCCCGGCAGCCACCATGCTACCGTTGCCTCCCCGTGATCGAGCCGACGTTTCAACAGATCGCCCGGCTGCCTGTCATTTCCTTCTATGAGGATGCCTTTCGAAAGGCGACCGGGGTTCCGCTGCTCGTGGTGGCGCCCGGGGCTCCGGCGCAGAGGCTGGTCATGGGTCGCTGCGAGAATGAGTTCTGCTCGCTCTCAGCCGGGACGGCCGCGGGCCGCGGCTCTTGCGCGGAGGTGCAGACGCGGGCGCTCGGCGGTGTTGCGCACCAGTCGGGCGGGAGGCAGGTGACCTGCTTTGCCGGGCTAACGGACGTCGCGGTCCCGGTTGTCGTACGCGGGAGGCATCTGGCGACTCTGATGGGAGGCCAGGTGTTTCGGCGGCAGCCCACCGAGCGCGACTTCGAAATCGTGCTCCACTACATTGGGGCCGGACAGGACAGGTCATGGGCGTCGAGGCTGCGAAAGGCCTATTTCAACACCCCCGTGGTCAACGCGGAGCGTTTTGAAGCGATTGTGCAGCTTCTGACCGTCTTTTCCCAGTATCTGGCCGATTTCATCGATCAACATGCGATGGCGGTCTCCGAACAGGAGCCGCTGGCCGTGGGCAACGCAAAGCGCTATGTCCAGGAGAACGTCGACAAGCCGATCGCCCTGGCGCAGGTGGTCGAGCATGTGGGGCTGAGCCGGTTTTACTTCTGCAAGATGTTCAAGAAGGCCACGGGCATGACCATGACCGAGTACGTGACGAGGCTGCGCCTAGAGAAGGCCAAGACGCTGCTCGGCGACTCGACGCTTCGCATTTCGGAGGTCGTGTACGCTTCAGGCTTCGGCTCCATCCCCAGGTTTAACAGTGTCTTCAAGATGCACATGGGAATGGCGCCGAGCGCCTACCGGGTGTCGCTGCGCTCGCATCCTTAGGGCTGCGCCTCCGTCGCCAGCGGCCGTGGAGGCCAATAGCCAATAAGAGAATGGCAAGGGACGATTAGCGGAAGTGATGCCGCCCCTGCTATGCTTTAGGGTATGCGACGGGTCGCCTGAAGACCTGTGCGTTCCGAGCCCCAACGACCCAAGACGCCCCATGAAAACCAACCCCCTCCATGCGCTGATACTGGCCGGTGCGTGCGCCGCCGCCCTCATCGTGGCCGCCCGCGCCGCCGACGAGGACGTCCAAGCGCTCAGCAAGGAGCAGCTGGCCCAGTTCGACAAGGGTCCGAGCTCGATCGACGTCTCGGCATATCCGGCAGGGCTCAGGGACAACTACACGGTCTTCCGCCAGAAGTGCTCCCTCTGCCACACGCTGGCACGGCCGATCAACTGCGACTTCGCGCTTCCCGACGAATGGTCGCGCTACATCAAGCGAATGATGCACAAGCCAGGCTCGAACATCAGCCCGGGACAGGCGAAGAAGATCTACGAGTTCCTTGCGTATGATTCCTCGGTCCGCAAGAAGGCCATGCTCGACGACAAGCTCGCGAAGGCCGATGCGGCGGGCAAAGCCGACGCCGAGGCGCGAATCAAGGATATCCTGGCCGCCTACCCGCCGAAGTAGCCGAAGGCGACCCCCACGCTCCCGAAATCATGCCCGCGACCTACAACGTCGAGCTGCCTGATGCGGGATACTACGCGAGGCAGGTGCTCTGCCGAGAGGGCTGCCCCGTGCGGACCGACTCCGGCGCCTACGTGCAGGCCATCGCGGAGGGCCGCTACGAGGACGCCTACATTATCGCCCGCGCGCCGAACCCTTTCGCCTCCATCTGCGGCCGGGTCTGCGCGGCGCCCTGTGAGGCCAAGTGCAGGCGCGGGGCCCTCGATGCGCCGGTCTCCATCCGGGCACTGAAACGGTTTGTCTGCGAGCGTTTCGGCGTCGAGTCGAGCGCGTTTGACCTGGGAAGAGTCTACCCGCAGCTGCGCGACCCCAAGCGAGAGCGCCTGGGAGAGGGCCGCAAGGTCGCCGTTGTCGCTCGATACACCGGCGCTGATCGCGGGCGGATTCGGAATACCAGCCAGCCGCGACGGCGCGATCGTCTTAATCACTTCCTCCAGGTTGCTATCTGCCATTTCTTTCTTCCCACTCCATTAGGTCCCGCAGTATTAAGAACGCATCTG
>CAYNLL010000456.1:2383-3032 GCA_964398015.1 uncultured Opitutaceae bacterium
GTGCCGGGCCGGCAGGGCTGTCCTGCGCGCACGAGCTGGCACTTATGGGATTTGCCCCGACTGTGTTCGAGGGACAAAACCTCGCCGGCGGGATGCTGGTGCTCGGCGTTCCCGAATATCGGCTGCCCAGGGAGATCGTCCGGGCAGAGATCGCTGCGATAGAGGCCCTGGGCGTGGAGATCAGACTCAATGCGCGACTGGGCAAGGATTTTGCCTTTGCCGACCTCAAGAAACAGGGCTTCGAGGCGGTGTTCCTCGGCATTGGCGCCCACAAGAGCCGGGAACTTGCGATAGAGGGCGTCCAGAACGACGGCGTGCTGCGCGCGATAGACTTTCTGCTGAACATCAACCTAGGCTTTCGGGTCTCGCTCGGGAGAAAGGTGGTCGTGATCGGAGGAGGCAACGTGGCGTTTGACGTGGCGCGCTCGATCGTGCGCCAATCGGAGGCTGTGGCAGGGATGAGCGAGGCGGAGCTCCGGGTGGCCCTGCGCAAGGCGGCCTCGGTGCTGGAAGAGCTGACGGCAAAGGATGCAGAGGCGCCCGACGAGGTGCGCCTTGCGCTCGACGTCGCCCGGGAGGCCATCCGCAGCGGAGTTCCTGATGTCCACATGTTCTGCCTCGAGAGCCTGGACGAGATTCCTGCGGCGCG
>CAYNLL010000457.1:0-3024 GCA_964398015.1 uncultured Opitutaceae bacterium
TTGCCGCGCTGGCGACCGCGTCCCTCCCGGCCCGCGCGGCGGACGCGCCACCAGCGACAACGGCCGCCCTTCAGGGCGACCCTGCCCGGCCCGCTGCCGCGCAGTGGATGAGAAGCGAGCTTTACTTCGGCCTCGGGCCCGCGGATGCCCCCGCGGGCGCCGCCGGGGTCACCGAAGCGAAGTGGCGCGACTTCCTCGACCGGGAGGTCACGCCGCGCTTTCCCGACGGGCTCACGGTCTTCGACGCCTACGGGCAATGGCTCGGGCGCAACGCAGGCAGGCCTTCCCGGCTTAGGACCAAGGTCCTCGTCATCCTCCACGAGGACTCTGCGGAGCGGCGCGCGGCGATCGACGCGATCAGGCTCGCTTGGAAGGCGGCGACACACGATCGCTCGGTGCTCCTGGTGACGGAGCGCGCGGACGTCTCATTCTGAGCGGGACGCCCCGTGCCCATGATCCCGCCGAGAGCCCCCCGCCGCTGGTTCGTCGCAGGGGACTTCAACGGCTTCTTCGGCCTGGTCGTCGACAACCTCGCGGTGATGGCGTTCCTCGCGAGCGTCCTGGTCGGCCTGTTCAGGTTCCCGGCGGACATCGTCTTCACGCGCATGTTTCCGGGAACCGCCTTCGGGGTGCTCGTGGGAGACGGGATCTACACGTGGATGGCCCTGAGGCTCGGCCGCAGGACGGGCCGCGATGACGTCACGGCGATGCCGCTGGGGATCGATACCCCGACCACGATCGGCATCGCGCTTCTCGTCCTCGGGCCGGCGTTCGTGAAGTTCAAGGAGCAGGGGCTCGACGAGCATACCGCGGCCCTCGCGACCTGGCACCTCGGGATGGCCGGGATGATGGTGATGGGTGCGCTCAAGCTCGTCCTCTCCTTCGCCGGTGCCTGGGTGGGGCGCGTGATCCCCCGCGCGGGACTCCTGGGCTCGATCGCCGGCATCGCCCTCATGCTCATCGGCTTCTTCCCCATCGTCGAGGTGATGAGGGTGCCGATCGTGGGCTTCGTCGTGCTTGGCGTCGTGCTCTATGCGGTCGTCGCAAAGGGAAGGGTTCCCGGAAACATCCCCGGGGTGCTTGCCGCCTTTCTCATCGGCACCGTTCTCTACTACACGCTCGGGCCCCTCGGCCTCGCGGGTCCCGGCTACCATGCGCCCGGGGAGCTCTCGCTCAGGTTCGCGCTTCCCGTGCCGACGCTTGGCTTTGTCGGCGGGCTGGGGGCGACGCTCCCGTACCTCCCCCTTATCCTCCCGTTCGGCCTCCTGATGGTGGTGGGAGGCATCAACGTCGCCGAAAGCGCGCGTGCCGCGGGCGATGACTACCGGACGCGCGACATCCTCCTGACCGAGGCCCTGGCCACGCTGGTGGCCGGCCTCTGCGGGGGGGTGGCCCAGACCACGCCCTACATCGGCCATCCCGCCTACAAGAAGATGGGCGCCCGCGCGGGCTACACGCTCATGACGGGGGTGTTCGTCGGCCTCGGCGGGGTGCTCGGCTACCTCTCAAACCTCGTCGAGCTTGTCCCGCTCGCGGTGCTCGCCCCGATCCTCGTCTTCGTGGCCATCGACATCACGACCCAGGCCTTCGAGGCCACCCCGGCCCGGTACGCGCCCGCCGTCGTGTTCAGCTTCTTTCCCGCGATCGCGCGCATGGTGGCGATCAAGCTTGGGGACCCGGCTTACGTTTCGGCGGACCACTTCGCGCGGCTGCTCTCCTCGACGGAAGGAGGGCTGCCCGAGCTCGGCGTGATCGTCGTCCTCGGAAACGGCTTCATCATCACGTCGATGATCTGGGCGGCGTTCCTTGCGGCCCTGGTCGACGGGCGCCCGAGGGCCGCGGTCGCGGCCCTCCTCGCGGGCGCGGGGCTCACGCTCTTCGGGGTGATCCACTCGGTCGAGCCGAGCGGGGGCCTTTACCTTCCCTGGGAGCTTGCCGGGACCGCGCGGACCCTGGCCGTCCAGTTCACGGCCGCCTACGCCGCGCTGGCCGGGGTGATCGCGCTCTTCTCGCTCCAACCAGGTCCGCGGGCAACGCCATGAGCGCGGACGCCGTCGAGATCGTTTACCGGGTGCGCACGAACGCCGCCGAGGTCGCGGCCAGGGCGGAGTCGCTCCTGCTCGAGCAGACGGTCGAGCTTCCCCGCTCCGCGCTCCGCACGGCCTTCGTGCGGGAGAACATCGTCGGCCGGGTCGTCGCGATGGCGGCCATTTCAGAGGGCGAGTTCCGCGTCACCCTCGCGCAGCCGGCCACGAGCTGCGCAGGCGACCCGGCGCAGCTGCTCAACGTTGTCTTTGGAAACTGCTCCCTGCAGCCGGATGTCGTGCTCGAGGACCTGCGGGTGCCCGCGTCGCTCGCCGGCCTGCTCGGGGGGCCGCGCTTCGGGACGCAGGGAATCCGGCGCCTCGTGGGCGCCCACGGGCGCGCCATGACCTCGTCGGCGCTCAAGCCGATGGGCCTCTCGGTCGAGGAGGTGGCCGGGCTCTGCGGGACCTTCGCGCTCGCGGGCATCGACATCATCAAGGATGACCACGGGCTGGCGGACCACGCGTTTTGCCCCTTCGAGGCCAGGGTGAGGGCCTGCCTCGAGGCCACGGACGGCGCGGCGCAGAGGACCGGTCGTCGCTCGGTCTACGTGCCAAATCTCATCGGGACCCCGGAAACCGTGCTGCGCCAGGCGGAGACGGCGAAAAACCTCGGTGCGAAGGCGGTGCTCGTGTCCCCGATGCTCATGGGCCTGCCGTTCGCCTCGGAACTCGCGCGCGGGCTTGGCCTGCCCCTCTTCGCCCACCCGGCCTTTGGGGGCGCCTTGCGGATCGACCCTCCTGCGCTGCTCGGCAAGCTCTTCCCGCTTTTCGGCGCGGACGCGGTCATCTATCCCGAGGCTGGCGGCCGTTTCAGCTATTCGCGGGAGACGTGCATGGAGATTGCCCGAGCGCTTCGCTTCCCCGGTCCGCCGCAGCTGCCGGCCCTGCCTGTTCCCGCCGGGGGAATGAAGACCGACAACGTCGCCGGAGTACTCGG
>CAYNLL010000458.1:0-3022 GCA_964398015.1 uncultured Opitutaceae bacterium
CCCTGAGTTCCTGGCGGAGGGGACGGCGGTTGCCGACCTGCTCAACCCCGACCGCGTCCTCATCGGCGGGGAACGCACGCCCGAGGGGGCCGCCGCCGTGAAGACGCTCTCCGAGGTCTACGCGCGCTGGGTGCCGCGGGACCGCATCATCACCACCAATCTCTGGTCGTCGGAGCTGTCAAAGCTCGTCGCCAACGCGTTCCTCGCCCAGAGGATCTCCTCGATCAACTCGATCTCCGCCCTGTGCGAGGCGACGGGCGCCGACGTGGACGAGGTGGCCAACGCCATCGGCAGGGATTCGCGGATCGGGCCCAAGTTCCTGAAGGCGTCGGTGGGCTTCGGGGGGTCCTGCTTCCAGAAGGACATCCTCAACCTGGTCTACCTGTGCGAGCATTTCTCGCTGCCCGAGGTCGCGGCCTATTGGGAGGCCGTGGTGCGGATGAACGACTGGCAGAAGCACAGGTTTACTTCGCGGATCGTCGGCGCCCTCTACAACTCCGTTGCCGACAAGAAGATAGCTGTACTTGGGTTCGCGTTCAAGAAGGACACGAACGACACGCGCGAGTCGCCGGCCATCTCGGTCTGCCGCGACCTGATCGCCGAGCAGGCCAGGGTCACCGTCTACGACCCCAAGGTCCCGGCGGCTGAGATCCGCCGAGACGTGCTGGGAAAGGACGCCGAGAATCCTCTTCTGAGCGTCGCCTCAAGCGCCTATGCCGCGGCGGAGGGCGCGCATGCGCTTGCGATCGCCACGGAATGGGACGAGTTCAAGGCCTTGGACTACGCGCGCATCTTCGAGACGATGTGCAAGCCGGCGTTCATCTTCGACGGCCGCAACATCCTCGACCTGGCAGGGCTCAAGGAGATCGGGTTCCGCGTCGCCGGGATTGGCCGGTAGGGACCGGCCGCTTCAGGTCCCGAGCGCCGTCCGGTAGATCCTCGGCACCCGCTTCGTGACGGAGCAGAGCGTCTCCCAGGGGATGGTGTCGGCCCAGCGGCTGAACTGACCGATCGAGATCTCGCCGTCTCCCTGGCGCCCGACGATCACCGCCTCGTCGCCGCAGGCCGCCGCGGGGACATTCGTGACGTCGACGACTGTCTGGTCCATGGTGACGCGGCCGAGCACGGGGCACCGGACCCCGCGCACGAGGATGCTCGCCCGGTTGCTGACGGCGCGCGGTATCCCGTCGCCGTAGCCTGCGCAGAGCACGGCGACCTTCGAAGCCCGTGTGAGCGTGCGGGTGCGGCCGTAGCTGATGGTTGTGCCCGCGGGGAGCCGCTTCACGATGCCGACGCGTGTCCTAAAACTGAATACAGGCTCCGTCCGCACCTGGGAGAGGAAGGATCCCGCGTGCGGGAGGATCCCGAACTGCAGCAGCCCGACCCGGACCGCGTTGAACGGGCTGGCGCCCGGCATCGTCTCAAGCCCCGCGCTGTTGTCGGCGTGGACGTAGAGGTCGCCCGGGGGGCGCCCGGCGAGCCCCTCGCCCAGCACGGCCAGGAAGCGCCGCCTCTGCTCCTCCGTGAACGCCGGGTCCTCGTCGGGGCTGGCAAAGTGGGTGAACACGCCGGCCAGCCTCAGGTGGTCCGATCCGCTGATGCGCCGGAACATGGCGGGGGCGTCGGCGTGCCAGACGCCGAGGCGGCCCATGCCCGTGTCGATCTTCAGGTGCACGGAGATCGGGCGGCCCGCGGCTCGCGCCGCCGCGTCGAGGCGTGCCACTTCGTCCTCCGTCGAGACGGTAGCCGCGACGTCGTATTCGGCGACAAAGCGGTCTTCGTCGGGAAGAAGCGGGCTGAGCAGCAGGATGGGCCAGCCCGGGCCCAGTTCCCTGATCTGGGCGGCCTCGGTGATGTTTGCGACCGCGAAGAGGTCTGCCCCGGCGTGCATCAGCCTCGCGGCCACCTGCTGGAGGCCATGGCCGTAGGCATCCGCCTTGACGACAGCGACATAGCGTATGTGCGGTGGAAGCGAGCCGCGGATCAGGCGAAGGTTGCGCTCGAGCGCCGCCAGGTCGATTTCCGCCCAGCATCGAAGGGGCATTGAGGCGGCCTGGGTGGTCATGGGGCGCGGTGGATCTGGGGAACCCATTTCGAGTAGCTGGGCTCGCCGTGCAGGAAGGCGTCCGGCGAATGGGTCTCGCGGAAGAGGTCGGCTGCGGCGACTCCCGGCAGGGCGAACAGGGAGGCCAGGTCGTAGGACGTGATGGCCGTGCCGGGAGGCAAGGGGTCCCAGTGGCGGAAGCCCTCGGGCATAGCAAGGTCGCCCGAGAGCTCGGCCGCGGGGACCCGTTCGAGGGCGCCGCCCTGAACGACGCGGTGCCACTGCCCGCGCCTGGCGTCCGCGATCACGGCGGTCCCAGGGTGCCCCAGGGCCCGGGCGACGACGGCCAGGCCCACGTAGGCGAACATGGTGCTGGGGCGCAGGACATTCCATGCCCTCAGGGCCATCGCCGAGGTGCGGATGCCAAGGATCGAGCCCGGGCCCTCGCAGAACGCGAAAGCCCCCACCGTGCCGATGTCGACGCCGAGCTCCTCGAGGCACTCGAACACGCCGACGCCGGCCTCCTCCTGGCGCGACGACCACCGCGGCGGCCCGCCGGCGTCGAACAGGCCCGCCTGGACCCTCGCCGAGGCGGCGTCGATCAGCAGCAGGGAAGAATGCTCCGGGAGGATCTGGCTGAGGCTTGGCATCCTTGAAGAGTCCCACAAAACGCCCCATGGGGCGTCCCGGCAAGCCCGGTCGCTGGGGCCCACTCCGGCATTGACCCTAAACTTCCGAAACCTACGCTGGACCCTTACTTCATCCGTATAGCCCTCCTAGCCTCCAAGCCGTGAACGTCCAACTGAACACTGTTTCCGATTCCCGAAAGACCCTGGTTGTCACCATGGAAAAGACCGAGGTCGAAGCCGAGCACCAGGCCGTGCTCGGGGAGTATGTGCGCCTGGCGAGACTCCCGGGATTCCGTCCCGGGAAGGCGCCCGCAGCCTTGGTGGTCAAGAGGTTCGCCAAGGAGATCGC
>CAYNLL010000459.1:0-2276 GCA_964398015.1 uncultured Opitutaceae bacterium
TCCTGGCCCGGCCGCCCGACGGAATCAAACCACGCGATTTTCAGGCACGGCTTCTAGCTGAGCCCGACGTCGTCGATGCCGTCCCAGAAAGCGGGCAAGTCCGTCTCGTCAGCCAGGCAGGTTCCAACGGAACCGGGCAAGGCATGTTCGGGGGAATCGAGGCACAGCCGAGACCCGCCCGCTTCGAGGACGGATTCATGGTGCTCCTGCAACAAACCGGGGGAGCAAAGCCGGAGGCTGCGGAGGCGAAGCAGCCGGAGGAGCCGTTGGCCGGCTCGAGAGATGACTCGGTCGTGGAGGTCCACGACCTCGATCGGCGCTTCGGCAAGTTTGTCGCCGTCGACCACGCCAGCTTCAGTGTCAAGCGGGGTGAAATCTTTGGCCTGCTTGGACCGAACGGGGCCGGCAAGACGACCACCTTTCGCATGCTTTGCGGGCTCCTGCCCCCGTCAGGGGGCACCCTGACCGTGGCGGGGGTCGACGTGCGCCAGGCAAGCGCCTCAGCCCGGCAGCATCTGGGCTATGTCGCCCAGAAATTCTCACTCTACGGCCAGCTCACGGTTGGCGAGAACCTGGCTTTCTTCGCGCGGGCGTACGGCCTTTCCGGCGGCAAGGGCCGCGAGCGGATCGCGTGGGCCCTCGGTCAATTCAACCTGGATCCCTTCGTCCATCTCCCTAGTGCGCAACTGCCGGGAGGCTTCAAGCAGCGTCTCGCGATGGCGGCCGCCCTCATGCATCGGCCCGAGATCCTTTTCCTGGACGAGCCGACCAGCGGCGCCGATCCGTTCGCGCGCCGTGAGTTTTGGCAGCGGATCACGGTGCTTGCCGACGGAGGGGTGACGGTGATCGTGACAACCCATTTCATGGCGGAGGCTGAGTATTGCGACCGGGCCGCAATCCTCGACAATGGGAAGGTGCTCGCCCAGGGCACCCCCGCGGAGCTACGCGCCAGGGCCCCGTCGGAACCCGGCCAAACGGCGACCATGGAGGACGCCTTCATCGCCATAGTCCTCGAGGCCCGCGGCAAGTCGGCCGGAAACCCCGTGGAGAAGCCGTCATGATCGACTGGGTTGCAAAACTGCGGCGAATTCGCGCCCTGTCCATCAAGGAATCAAAGCAGATCATCCGTGATCCAAGCAGCATCGCCATCGGTGTCGTCTTCCCGGTCTTGATGATACTGCTCTTCGGGTACGGGATGTCGCTTGACGTCACCCGCGTGTCCGTCGCGGTGGTTGACGAGGACGCCTCCTCCGGCAGCGCCGCCCTCATCGGGGATTTTCGGCTTTCGCCCTACTTTGACCTGAAGGTGACTCACTCCATGGCCGAAGCGACGACGATGTTCAGGAACCGGGGGGTGGACGGGGTGATCGTAATCCCTTCGGATTTCTCAAGGCGTTGGCATCAGGGAGACGCCAGAATCCAAATCTTGGTCAACGGGACGGACGCCAATCAGGCGCGCATCATACAGGCCTACGCCCAGGGGCCCGTCGCCATATGGGGCGCGGCACAGGCCGGCACTGCCCCCATAGGGGGCCCCGTGGTGCTCGAAAGCAGGATGTGGTTCAATGACAGCAACGACAGCCATTATTTCCTGGTCCCGGGCCTGATCGTGCTCGTGATGACGATCATCGGGGCCTTCCTCACGGCGATGGTGGTCGCGCGGGAATGGGAGCGGGGGACGATAGAGGCTCTCTTCGTCACTCCAATGCGGGCCGGTGAGTTTCTCACCAGCAAGATAGTGCCTTATTTCGCCATGGGATTGATCGGGTTCGGGCTCTGCCTCTTGGCCGGAAAATTCCTGTTTCACGTTCCCATTCGAGGCTCTTTTACGCTCCTCTGTTTATCGTCGATGACCTACCTCCTGGTCGCTCTAGGGGTCGGGCTGCTCGTGTCGACACTCGTCAAGAGCCAGTTCCTCGCCAGCCAACTGGCCATGACCCTGACAATGATGCCCGCGATGATGCTCTCGGGGTTTCTCTACGACTTGCGCAGCATGCCGCCGGTGATTCGTGGGATCACCTATGCCCTGCCGCCTCGGTACGCGGTGACGCTTATGCAGACCCTTTACCTCGCCGGGGATGTCGGAAGCGTGGTCTGGCCGAACCTTGGGGTGCTCGCCGCGATGGCCGCGACGCTGCTGGTCCTGACCCGGTTATCCACACGGAAGCAGCTGTCCTGACGCAAGCGCATGCGCTCCTCGCTCCTTCGCATCCTGGCGCTCATCCGGAAGGAATTCCTCGCCGTCCTTAAGGATCCCCGCAGCCGCTTCATCATCT
>CAYNLL010000459.1:2286-3020 GCA_964398015.1 uncultured Opitutaceae bacterium
ATCTTTGCGCCGCCGATCCTGCAGTGCGTGATCTTCGGCTATGCGGCCAGCTTCGACCTTGACTCCGTTTCCTACGCCGTCCTTGACCTGGACCACAGCACAGCCTCGGCCGACCTCTTGTCGCGCCTCGACGGATCCGGCACCTTCAAGCGCCAGGCCAACCTCGAAAGAACAGAGGACATCTCCGCATGGATAGACAGCGGCCGCGCCCTTCTGGTCATCCGCATCGACCAGGACTTCGAGCGCCGGCTGCTCGTGGGGAAGGTCGCGCAGGTTCAGGTGATCGTGGACGGCCGCAACTCCAACACGGCCGGCACGGCCCTGGGATACGTCGGGACCGTCGTGGACCAGTTCAACGCCCACTGGAGGTCCAGACACGGCATGCCCGGCGCGCCCGTCGCAATAGACATCCGCTCGTGGTACAATTCCAACCTGGAATCGCGATGGAGCATGATCCCGAGCCTTATTGGCACGCTCACCATGATGGGCACATTGATGCTCACGGCCTTGTCCGTTGCCCGCGAGCGCGAACAGGGTACATTTGACCAGCTGCTCGTGACGCCATTCCGGCCCTTCGAGATCATGGTCGGAAAGGCCGCTCCCAACATGGTCATCGGGCTGACCCAGGCGACCACCATCCTGCTGATAGCGCAGTTCTGGTTTCACATTCCCTTCATTGGATCCTTTGCCGTCCTCTACGCTGGGCTCGTGCTATTCCTAATGGCCGCCGTGGG
>CAYNLL010000460.1:0-3011 GCA_964398015.1 uncultured Opitutaceae bacterium
GCGCCGGCAAGCTGGTCGAGGACGAGGAGCTCGCCGAGGCGATGAAGGAGCGCGGGCTCGGGACGCCGGCCACGCGCGCCGACACGATCGACGGCCTCATCAACACGCGCTACGTCGAGCGCCAGCAGCGCGAGCTCGTCCCCACCCCCAAGGCGGAGCAGATCCTCCAGTTCCTGACCGCGGTGAAGGCCGAGGGCATCACCAGCCCGGCCATGACCGGCGAGTGGGAGTTCAAGCTGCGCCAGATGGAGCACGGGAGGTTCCCGCGGGAGAAGTTCATGGCCGAGGTCGTCGAGACGACCCGCGGCATCGTCGAGCGGGTCAAGTCCTTCGAGGAGGACGACTCCGCGGCGCGCGTGACCGACATCGTGTCGCCGACCGACGGCAAGCCGATGATCGAGACGCTGCGCGGCTACAAGTCGAGGGACGGCGAGCTCATGATCTACAAGGTCATCGGGAACCGCAAGATGGCCGAGTCGGAGGTGAAGGACCTGGTGACCCTGGGCCAGATCGGCCCGCTCGACGGCTTCCGCTCCAAGGCGGGCAAGCCCTTCAGCGCCGTCCTGCGCTACAACAAGGAGGAGAAGAAGGCCGAGTTCGTCTTCGACGGCCAGCGCGACGCCAACGGCGCGATCAAGATCGACTTCACCGGCCTGCTTCCGATCGCCGGGGCCCCGGCGCCCCGTTTCGCCGCGGGCTCCGAGGTCTACGAGACCCCGCAGAGCTACGTCGTGCGCTCGGTGGAGAACGGCGAGGACAAGATCCTGGCCCGCTGCTCGCGCAGGATCCTCTCGCGCGACATCCCGCGCGAGCAGTTCCTTAAGATGCTGGAGACGGGCAAGACCGACCTCCTTGACAAGTTCTGGAGCCAGCGCACCCGCCGGCCCTTCAGCGCCTTCCTGGCGCTCAAGGAGGACGGCAGCACCGGTTTCGAGTTCGCCCCCAGGGCCCCGAGGGACCCGAACGCCCCTGCCCGCGGCCGCCGTGGCAAGAAAAAGGCTTCGGAATCGCAGGAAACGAAGTAAAATGGGGGAACGTCGGCGCCCCGCCTGCGTCAGCTCTGTATATCACCCTGTGAAATTCGGAAAAAACATCCTCATGGCTGTGCTGGCCCTGGCCTTCGCCGCGATGGCGGCCATGGCGTGGCACCAGTACAAGGAGCTCATCAGCCTGCGCGCTCAGCTTGCTGACGGCGATTCTGTTACACTTAAGCGCCAGCTGGCCGACGCCCGAAAGACGATCAAGAATCTCGAGGACCGCCTGGCGGCCATGCGCGGCCGCCGGGGCGCCGACGGCGCCCTCGCCGGCGACGGCGCAGACGGCGCTGAAGCCTCCGCCGCGAACGCCGGCCGCAGGCCGGGAGGCCGCTGGGGCGCCTTCGCGGACATGGCCTCAAACGCCGAGTTTCAGCGCCTCCTCGCGATCCAGATGAAGGGGCGGATCAGCGCGACCTACGGCCCCCTCTTCAAGCAGCTCAACCTGAGCCCCGACCAGCTGGCGCAGTTCCAGAGCCTGCTCGCCGACAAGCAGCAGGCCCTCATGGACGTCATGCAGGCGGCCCGCGAGCAGGGGATCAACCCGAGGGAGGACCCCGACGGCTTCAAGAGCCTGGTCACCCAGGCGGTGTCGCAGGCGGACTCGAGCATCCAGCAGGCGCTCGGCGACGCGGGGTACCAGGCCTACCAGCAGTACCAGCAGACCCTTCCCGAGCGCAACGTCGTCAACACGCTCCAGCAGCAGCTCAGCTACACGCAGACGCCGCTCTCGGACGACGAGGCGAACGCGATGATCTCGCTCCTCGCGCAGAACCAGCCTCAGCGCGCGGGAAACGGGACCGCGGGGACAACGGGCGGCGACCCGGGCCCGAGCCCGATGAGCCTGATCAACGGCGGCGGCAATGCCAGGGTGACTAATGACGCCATTACGCAGGCTTCATCCGTCCTCACCGCGCCGCAGGTCGCGGTGCTCCAGCAGATCCAGCAGCAGCAGCAGGCCCAGCAGCAGATGCAGCAGCTGATGCGCGCCGCCAACCAGGCCGCCGCCGGCGGCTCCGCGGGCTCGGCGACACCCCCCACCACGACCACGGGCGGCGGGAAGGGTTAGGCTCCGGTCCCCGCGGGCCGGGAAAACGCTTGTCGCCTCCGCGGCCGCAGGAGTAAGATGGAAGGGCCATGATTGTCACAACAGCGCAGCTCTTCAAGCACGCCTACGGGAAGTATGCCGTGGGCGCGTACAACATCAATAATGCTGAGCAGGCCATGGGCCTCTTCCGCGGCTGTATCCAGTCGCAGGCTCCCTTCATCATCCAGATCTCGAAGGGCGCGCGAAAATACACCGACAAGCGCATGCTTGAGGCGATCATTCGCTCGGCGTCCGAGATCTTCCCGGACGCGATCTTCGCCGTCCACCTGGACCACGGCGACGAGGAGACGTGCTACGACTGCATCAAGTCGGGCTTCTACAGCTCGGTCATGATCGACGCATCGCACGAGCCCTTTGCCAAGAACGTCGAGATCACCAAGCGCGTCGTCGACGCCGCCCACGCGAAGGGCATCTCCGTCGAGGCCGAGCTCGGCATGCTCGGGGGCGTCGAGGAGGACATCAAGGTCGAGGACGGCCACGCGACGCTCACCAACCCGGTCGAGGCGCAGGACTTCGTGAAGAAGACAGGCGCCGACTCGCTCGCCTGCGCGATCGGCACCTCCCACGGCGCCTACAAGTTCAAGGGGCGCCAGTCCCTGCACTTCGACGTCCTGCGGAAGATCCAGGCGCTGCTCCCGGGCTTCCCGCTCGTGATGCACGGCTCCTCCTCGGTCCCGAAGGACGAGGTCGACCGCATCAACGCCGCCGGGGGCAAGATGCCCGGCGCCGTCGGCGTCGACATCAACGAGTACCTTCCCGCGGCCAAGCTCGGCGTGACGAAGATCAACATCGACACGGACGGGCGCCTCGTCTGGACGCGCGTCCACCGGGAGTTCTTCCGCGACAAGCCGGCCGAGTTCGACTTCCGC
>CAYNLL010000461.1:0-3007 GCA_964398015.1 uncultured Opitutaceae bacterium
GAACACCATGTCGCTCCTGGGCCGCAAAACCAATGGCAGCTACATCACGGCCACGGAACGCGACGTGGTCATCATCGGCGGCGGCGATACCGGCACCGACTGTGTCGGCACTTCGATGCGCCACGGCTGCCGCGGCCTCGTCCAGGTCGAGATCCTGCCCAAGCCGCCGCTGGAGCGCGCCGCCGACAACCCGTGGCCCGAATGGCCCAAGGTCTACAAGATGGACTACGGCCAGGAGGAGGCCGCCTCCCGGTTCGGCGCCGATCCGCGGGTCTACCTCACCACCGTGAAGAAGCTCGTCGGCGACGCCGAGGGGCGCGTGAAGGAGCTCGTCACGGTGCAGATCAAGTGGGAGAGGAACGAGCAGGGGCAGTTCGTGCCCAAGGAGCAGGCGGGGACCGAGAAGGTCGTCCCCGCGCAGCTCGTGCTGCTCGCCATGGGATTCCTGGGTCCTGAGCAGATGCTGCTCAAGGAGATCGGCGTCGCGTGCGACGCGCGCACCAACATCAAGGCCGAGTACGAGAAGTACGCGACCAGCATACCCGGGGTGTTCGCGGCCGGCGACTGCCGCCGCGGCCAGAGCCTGGTGGTCTGGGCGATCAACGAGGGCCGGGGCGCCGCGCGCGAGTGCGACCGCTACCTGATGGGGCAGACGGACCTCCCCTAGCGCCCGCCCGCGGCGCCGGAGCGAACCTTAGTCCACGGCCACGACCCGGTGCGGCACGGGCCCGAGCCGGTCCGCTATCTTGACCGTGTCGCCCACCCGCCTGCCGATGAGCTGGCGCCCCAGCGGGGACGAGCCGGTCACCACCGTCGCCGCCTGCTCTCCGTCCCTGGCCTCGAGGCCGCCGGACTGCGGGCCCACGAGGTAGGTGGCCGTGCGGCCCTTGGCCTCGAGCGTCACGAGGGCCCCTGAGGCGATCGCCTCCCCCGGCCCGAACACCCTGGGGGACAGGGACCTCCACGCGGCGATCGACCCTGCGATCTCTGAGGCGAGGCGCGCCTGTCCCGCGGCGAGGTACGCCGCGCTCTGGCTGCGCATGTCGTACTTGTCCTCGGCCTTGCTCTCCTCGTTGGTCGCCTCGTCGCGCGAGCCCAGGGCGGCCTCCGTCTGGAGGGCGAGCTCGGCCTCCAGCTGGGAGATGATCGACCGGGTCAGGGTGTTCTTGTCCATTGCTTGAAATTATGGATAGCTGCTCCCCCCTGATGCCGTCAAAGCCCATCCCCGGATCCACCGGAGAGATCCTCACCTGCCTCCCGTCGCCCTACGCCGCCCACCCGGCCACGGGGCTCCTCTGGCTCCCCCGGTTCATCGCCAAGTGCAAGTACGTGAAGGAGCATGGGGCGCTCCCGCCAAGCTACGCCAAGAACTTCAAGAGGGGGATAGACCGCTTCCTGTGCCTGCACCTGGGCGTCGAGCCCTCGGCGATCGAGCAGGTCGTCCGCGAGGCGGCCGACGACGCGGAGATCGAGCGGGGCCTCGCCCGCGTGCTGCCCGCCGACGTGCGCGCGCCGCGATGGAACCGGGAGCTCGCCCAGAAGGGGATGACCGAGGAGGGAAGGAATTTCCTGAGCACGGCGCTGACGGCGATGGGGTGCGCGGACAGGATCGGCGAGATCAAGAGCGTGCCGGACCTGATCGAGCTCGACGAGGGCCGCATCGAATGATCAAGGGCCAGAAAGTCGTCTGCATCAACGGCACCTTCAACGAGTTCGTGAAGGCCGTCTACAAGCAGCTCCCCGAGAAGGGCAAGACCTACACGGTCCGCCAGGTCTTCCTCGGGCGCGAGAAGATCGTCAAGGGGGGCGACTCGGCGACGGTGGGCCTCCTCCTCGAGGAGCTCGTCAATCCCCCCGACCCGTTCCACGCCGGCAGCGAGGAGCTCGGCTTCTCGTCGGAGCGGTTTGCGCCCCTGGAGGAGCTTCCGCCCGAGGAGGCCGAGGTCGGCGAGGAGGCGGAGATCGGCGCCGGCAAGTCGGGGTACTGGATGAACTGACCCCGGGGGTCACTCCGTCACGCGCACGGTGACCTCGCACATCGCCGCCGGGACCGCCTCCTGCTGGCCGGCCTTGACCAGCACGAAGCGCAGGACGCTCCGGCCGGGCTTGAGCGAGTAGAACGACACGGAGGTCGCCGGCCCCGCCCCGGCGCCGTCCGGCGCCGGGGCCAGGGGCCCCATTTGCTCGAGGACCCTGTTGTTGTTGGAGGTGATCTCCCAGACGTAGCCGGTTCCCGCCTCCGGCCCGGGAAGGACCACGTGGACGGCGGACTCGAGGCCGAGGTCCACGTCGGGCGCCGGGCGCCCCGGCCTGAGGACGCACTCCGCCGTCTGCTTGGGGTGGCGCGCAGGGGCGCCCTCGCACCCGGCGAGGGCGAGCAGGGCGAGGCAGCAGGCGCAGAGGATCCCCGTGAGCGTGTGTTTCATTTGAAGTGGGGCGCGAGTTCGGGCACGGCGGGCCTGCCGACGCGGCGGCGGATCGACTCCAGGTTCTCGCGGATGAGGGCCCCCATCGACTCGCAGCGGAGGTACTCCTGGCGGCTGAAGTGCTCCGCGAGCGACTGGCGCAGCGTGTGGACCTTCTCCGGGGGGGCGATCGGGTCGAGCTCCATCTCGTCGAGGAGGAGGCCCATCCGGGCCGCGGCGAGCTCGGCGCGCTGGAGCATGAGCGTCTGCTCCTCGCGCAGGTACTGGTTCGCCGTCTCGGGCCGCAGGTGCCTCGCGCAGAAGAGCGAGAGGGGCGCGTTGTCCTTGAAGAACTGGGGCCGGTAGAAGTTGCACCTGCCGTTGAAGCTCTGCTGGTCGAAGTCCATCGCGCGGACGCGGATCTGGTAGTCCTCGAAGTCGGGGGTCACGACGAACACGAAGTTGTAGGAGCGCATGTCGCCCAGCAGCCGGATGAAGCACCGCTCGTTGAACTTCACGAGCTCCTTGGCGACCCGCACGGGGCTGATGTCGGGCTTGCCGAGCCAGCGCGCGATGAAGATGTCGCCGGGGATCCCGGCGAT
>CAYNLL010000462.1:0-3004 GCA_964398015.1 uncultured Opitutaceae bacterium
GTAGCGCTGGACCACGCTCGCGTGCGCGATCAGGTCCATCTGCTCGTTGGTGGGGAGGTCCTGGTCGCCCGCGGCCCTGTAGTTGTTGCGCACCCGGATGTACTCCCTGCGGAACTCCTGGCGGAGCTCGTCGAGGTACAGCACGACCGCCAGCCTCGAGCGGTTCTCGACCAGCTTGCGGCCCTCGCGGTCGTAGATGTCCCCCCGCGGCCCGGGAACGATGATGCGCCGCTCGTTCTGCAGCCGCTCCTGCTCGTGGTGGATCGCCCCCTTGATGATCTGCTGGTTCACCAGGCCGGCGACGAGCACGAGGAGCAGCAGGGCGATGACGCCGTGGAACACGGTGATCCTGGGGTCGAATCCCGTCCGGGATTCGACAAGGCGTCCTGAGTTCTCGCTGGGAGCGGCCATCGCCTGGCACCCTACGACGAGCGCGCGGGAATCGCACGCGCCAATTGGAGCGCGCCGGCCTGGAGCGCGAAGAACCAGGGGGCGGCGAGCGCGACCGCGACCTCGGACCAGGCGAGGTCGGAGAGCAGCCGCGGCCACACCGTGGCCCCCGCAGGGAGCCGGCCTAGGCTCGCGAACGTGAGGCAGAGGAAGGCGGCAAGGTTCACGAGCAGGGCCACGGCGACCCTGACGGCGGTCTCGTCGCGCTGGAGGCGCTCCCGGACGTTGTAGACGACCACGTGGGCGATCGCGAAGAGCCCGGCATGTGTCCCGAACGGGACGGGGGCCGCCGCGTCGCACAGCAGGCCGCCGAGGATCGAGACGGGGAGTCCCTGGCGCAGCGGGAACCTGAGGGCCGAGTAGGTGACGAAGAGACCCCCGGCAAACACCCAGATGTGGAGGCCGGAGAGCGAGCTGTTGGCCTCCGCGACAAGCGCGCGCAGGAGGTACAGGGTGAGGAAGAGGACGGCGGCGCCGCGCATGGGTCCCTCCGCCTAGTTGGGGGTGGTCGGCACGAGGACGGTCACCTCGGTCAGGTCCGAGAGGCGAGGGTCGAGGGCGACCTGCCCCGTCTTGAACAGCCCGTCCGAGCTCGACTCGACGTGGACGATCTGGCCGATGGTGAGGCCCGGGGGGTAGACCCCGCCGAGGCCCGACGTCGCCAGGCGCTTCGGGGCGGAGGCGCTCGCGTACACGTCGAGCGGCACGAACTCGAGGGTGCCCTTCGGAGGCCCGAAGACTTGGTTCTCCGCCCCCTGGTAGCTGAGCGGGCGGGTGTCCCCGTCGACCACGGCGGCGATCCGCAGCCCCGGATCGCTGATGAGCTGCACGACCGCGGTGTAGGCGTGGACCTCGGCCACACGCCCGACGACGCCGCCGCTGTAGACGACGGGGTCTCCGGGCGCGATCCCGTAGTCCGCGCCCTTGCGGATTACCATTCTCTGCCACCAGCCCGAGAAGTCGCGCTCCGCGACCCGCGCGTGCTCGAACCTGAAGCGTTCGGAGGGCGGCATGTGAAGCAGGCCCTCGAGGCGCTCCACCTGCGCCTTGAGCTCGCCATTCTGCTGGACCGAGAGGGAGTAGGAGGCGTTGAGCCTCGCAAGGTCGCGCCCCGCCTCGATCAGCTCATCCTTGGAGTGGACCCGCAGGGCCCAGAAGCTCTGGACGTCGCTTGCATAGGAGCCGACGGCCGCCACGGGAGCCGTCATCTCGAAGAAGCTCGCGCGGATGAACATCCTGAACGCGACCGGGGCGAAAAGCCATGCTGCGAGCATCAAGCCCAGCACGGCGAAGGGTTTTGCTTGGTCGAACCGTTGGGGTCGCCCACTCCTCACGCGTTCTGCATGAGCCAGGAGAGGTCGTTCAGCACGGCACCGGTCCCGTTGGCCACGGCAGAGAGGGGGTCGTCGGCCACCGTCACGGGAAGGCCCGTCTTCTCGCTTAGCAGCCGGTCGATGCCACGGATGAGCGAGCCGCCGCCCGCCATCACGAAGCCGCGGTCCACGAGGTCGGCCGAGAGCTCGGGGGGGCAGCGCTCGAGCGTCGTGCGCACCGCGTCGACGATGGCGGCGATCGTGTCCGCGAGCGCCTCGCGCACCTCCTGGGAGGTGATGTGGATCGTCTTCGGGAGGCCGGCGACCGAGTCGCGCCCCTTCACCTCGATCGAGAGCTCCTCGTCCAGCGGGTAGGCGGATCCGATGCGCATCTTGATCTCCTCGGCCGTGCGCTCCCCGATCAGGAGATTGTACGCCCGCTTCATGTAGTTGATGATCGCCGCGTCGAGCTCGTCGCCCGCCACACGTATCGACTTAGAAAACACGATCCCGTTGAGCGAGATGATGGCGATCTCGGTCGTGCCGCCGCCGATGTCGACGATCATGTTGGCCGCGGGCTCGTCGATCGGGAGGCCGACGCCGATCGCGGCGGCCATGGGCTCGGGGATCGTGATCACCTTGCGCGCCCCGGCATGCGTGGCGCTGTCCATGACGGCCCGTTTCTCGACGGCCGTGATGCCGGAGGGGATGGCGATCACGACGCGCGGGGGCGCGCGGAAGCTCTGGCTCGCCTTCTGGATGAAGTAGCGCAGCATCGCCTCGGTCACGTCAAAGTCCGCGATGACGCCGTCCTTCATCGGGCGGATCGCGGTGATGTTGCCGGGCGTGCGGCCCAGCATCCGCTTGGCCTCATCGCCTACCGCGCGGACCTTGCGCGTCACGGTGTCGAGCGCGACCACGGAGGGCTCGCGCAGCACGATTCCCTTGTCCTTTACATATACGAGCGTGTTGGCGGTGCCGAGATCGATGCCGATGTCGTTGGAGAAGTAACCGAAAAGGTTGGCCATGTTCGCGTGCTGCGGGAGGGCTGGGTAGCTGGCGTTGCCGCCGACGGAATCGAATGGGCGTTGCAGGCACCTGTCAACGAGGGAAATACGCGGGTTAGAGTTGACGGAGCCCGGCCGCAGCGGCGACGTTAGGGCCGGGGATCGGCCATGCACGGAATACTGTTCATCCAAGACCTGGCGGTGATCCTCGCGGTGGCCGGCGCGGTCGGCTGG
>CAYNLL010000463.1:0-3002 GCA_964398015.1 uncultured Opitutaceae bacterium
CGTCCCACGCCCCGGCTTCCTCTCGCGACTGGCCATCGGCGCCCGGTCGGTGTTCCGCTCGCTCGGCGGCGCCGTCGGCTCGCTCGGACGCGCGATGCGCTTCGAGGGCTACGGCGGGCAGGGCTACGGGTGGCGGCAGCTCCTGCCAGGCAGTCAGTACGACTACGAGGCGGCTGCCGGCGACCTCTGGCGGAACTCAGCCGTCGCGGCGTGCCTGCGATGGGTAGAGGTGAATTTCCCCGAGCCTAAAATCGAGGTGGTCCGCGACAAACGAAACGGCACGGAAGAGGTAGTGCCGCGAAGCGAAGTCGCCCAACTCTTGACCCGGCCCAATAAACACTGGGACCGGTTTCAGTTCTACGCGGCATGCTCGCTCTCTTTCCTGGTTGACGGCAACTGCTACATCCGCAAGGTCCGAAGCGCGTCGGGCAAGGTCGTCGAGCTGTGGTGGATACCGCACTGGTTGATCTGGCCGAGATGGTCGCTCGATGGCAGCGAATACATCGGTTGGTACGACTATGAAGTCAACGGCGCAAGGGAGAAGATCCCATGTGCCGACATCATCCACTGGCGACAGGGCATTGATCCGCGCGACTACCGCAAGGGGTTTTCCAAGCTCAAGACAGGCGTGCGGAGCGTTTGCGGCCTGAACGAGTGCGACACTTACACCAGCGCCATGCTCCGCAACATGGGCATCGTCGGCGCGATCATCTCGGCCGATTCGGATGACGTGGCGATCGACCCGGGCGAGATCGACATCCTGCGCGACCAGTGGCGAGAGGATCATACCTCGGAGGGGCGAGGCACGCCGCTGTTCGCCCCACGCGGGATGAAGGTTTCTCAGCTCGGGATGACGCCCGAAACGATGCGGCTGGACAAGATCCCGTCGCGGCTCGAAGACCAGATTCACAGTCTCCTTGGCTTGAATCCGATGGTGACGAACGCTTCGAGCGGCAAGGACCACAAGACTTACGCGAACTACGGCGAAGCACGCAAGGCGGCCTACGAGGACTGCCTGATACCGACACAGAAGAGCTTCGCGGAATGCCTCACCGTCAACCTGCTGGAGAGCGATTTCTCCGAGGGCGATCGGGTCCGGTTCGACTACAGCGGCATCGAATGCCTGCTCGAAAACGAGACCGAAGTGGCCGTTCGGGTCGGTGCGCTCTACCAGGTCTCCCAGGTGATTACCCGCGCCGAAGCCCGCGAAGCAGCGGGATACGACTGGGAGGACGAAGACGAGATTTACTTCGGCGAAGCCGCCGCGGCACTGGCTCCGGAAGTCGACCCGGAAGACGAGGATGAGGACACTGAGGAATTAGACGGCAAGCGGGAGGGTAAGAAGCGCCTCCCTTTCTTTCGCGCCGATCACGCCGGAACGCCGCCTCGCACGCCGGGCACGCCGCCGGGCGACGTCGACGACGACTCCGAGGACAACACGTTTCAGCTCCCGGATGGGCGGCCGATCAGGCGGGACCTCAAGCGTTGGTTTGCGCGGCAACTGAAGACGATACTGGGCTCCGTGCCCCCGATCGGGGCGGACATCCCGGCGAGCTTCCCGTCGCTGGCCGATTACGATGACCCGATGGCATCGGCGATGACGCCGCTCTTGAGCGGCTACTGGGATGAGGGTGGACGGGTCACTCGGGCCCGGCTGGGGCTCGATCCTGACAACTGGCAGGTACACGATCCGCATCTCCACCAGGTCATCAAGGATCAGACCTTCGAGTTTTGCAAGTCAACCAATGAAACGACGCACAAGGCATTGACGACGGCCCTGGACGAACTCAGGGAGCGGTTCGTCAAGGGGCTGATCGAAGACGGGGAGAGCATTCCCGAGCTGACCAAAGGGATCATGGGCATCTTCGAGGAGATGACCAAATCCAAGGCCACGACGATCGCCCGGACCGAGGCGTCGCGGGCGGTGCACGAGGCCAGCCTGCAGTCGGCGATCGAGTCCGAGGTTGTCGCGGGCAAGAAATGGCTGCGCTCGAGTAACGCGTGCCCCGAATGCGTGGAGCTGGTCGACAGCCTGAACCGCGACTACCCCAACGGCATCCCGCTCGACAAGCCGTTCGCGACCAAAACGACGGGCAACCCAGCGTACCGCGAAACCAAGGCCCCGCCCCTGCATCCGCGCGATCGGTGCACTTGCACTTATGTCCTGACCGACGAATACGAACAGCTCCTGGCCGAGCACGGACCGCCGCACTTCGAGACGTTTCAGGAAGGGAGCTTGGGCCCCGAGCCGAAGCCGGGGCGGAAGGTGAAGCGGCCGGAGAAGGCGAAAACGGAGCCGAAGCCTGCCAAGCCAAAGAAAGAACCCAAGCCGGTCAAGCCTCATGTCGAGCCGACCGACCAGCCGGGGCAATTCAAGACGCATGCGGATGTCGAGACTTGGGCCAAGCGGACGTTCCCGAATGCGACGTTCGATGGGAAGGCCATCCCGGTCGAAGTGTGGAATGACCTGGGATCAGAGATGGGACACTTGGCCAAGAAATGGCCGGAAGTGGCGAACACTCTTGAGCAGATCGGTACGACGCCGCCGGCTGGCCATTCCTGGGAGCCGGTCGCGAAACGAGAATGGGGCAACGCGGTTGCTGCCGCCAATGCTCAGACCGGAAAGAGTTTCAACTTCAATCCCGATCGGCATCAAACCATTGAAGGGATGATCGAAGCGAACCTGAAAGGGGAGAAGAGCGGATTCTATCCCAAGGGGAGCGGTAATCCCTATTCGGTCGTCACACATGAATGGGGCCACCTTGTCGACGGTTGGATTTTCAGGGATGGCAATTATCCGAGCATGGGCGACGACAAGAAGAGCGATTGGTTCGCACTCCGAAAGGCATTCCTGAAAGCGGAGCCGAATCCAACATTTGACGTTGACGCCGACAAGGCCGTTTCCGTGTATGCTCGAACGAATCACTTTGAAGCCGTCGCCGAAGCCTTCGCCGCCAGCCGCTGGACTCCCGAGGCCGACAAGCCCGCTCCGCTCAAAGCCT
>CAYNLL010000464.1:0-2997 GCA_964398015.1 uncultured Opitutaceae bacterium
CCTACCACCGGGGCGACGAGAAGAACAAGCAGCTGCAGCGCATCTACGGCACGGCGTTTCCGACCAAGGACGAGCTCGCGGAGTACCTCGAGCAGGTCGAGCAGGCGAAGCACCGGGACCACCGCAAGCTCGGCAGGGACCTCAAGCTCTTTGTCATCGACGAGGATGTCGGCCAGGGCCTGATCCTCTGGACGCCGAACGGCTCCATCATCCGCCAGGAGCTCCAGACCTTTATCAGCGAGGAGCTGCGCAAGCAGGGCTACTCGCAGGTCTTCACCCCGCACATCGGCAAGCTCGAGCTCTACAAGATCTCGGGCCACTTCCCCTACTACAAGGCGTCCCAGTTCACGCCGGTCGTCGAGAACGAGTCCCTCGCCCGGATCCTCGGCGAGGGCTGCTCGTGCGCGGAGATGGTCGTGCGCCTGGACGCGGTGTCGTCGCGCCTTGCGGCGCAGGTGAACGAGCGCACCGGCAGGGAGACCATCACGCCGGACCGCGTGAAGCCGGACGACCAGCTGATCGACGGCTTCATGCTGAAGCCGATGAACTGCCCGCACCACATCAAGATCTTCGCCTCACAGCCCCATTCCTACCGGGACCTCCCGGTGCGCCTCGCCGAGTTCGGGACCGTCTACCGCTGGGAGCAGTCCGGCGAGCTCAACGGAATGACCCGGGTCCGCGGGTTCACGCAGGACGACGCCCACCTCTTCTGCACCGAGGACCAGGTCGCCCAGGAGCTCCTGGGCTGCCTCTCCCTCGTCAAGATCGTCCTGACCACCCTCGGAATGAGCGATTACCGCGTCCGGGTCGGCCTTCGCGACCCCGACTCCAACAAGTACACGGGGGCGAAGGAGAACTGGGACAAGGCCGAGGCGGCGTGCCGCGAGGCCGCCAACACGCTCGGCGTCGCGTTCACCGAGGAGCCCGGCGAGGCCGCGTTCTACGGGCCCAAGATCGACTTCGTCGTCAAGGACGTGATCGGCCGCGAGTGGCAGCTCGGGACGGTCCAGGTCGACTACAACCTGCCCATCCGCTTTGACCTGACCTACGGCGGGGCGGACAACCAGCCCCACCGCCCGGTCATGATCCACCGCGCGCCTTTCGGCTCGATGGAGCGCTTCTGCGGCGTGCTGATCGAGCACTTCGGCGGCGACTTCCCCGTGTGGCTCTCCCCGGAGCAGGCGCGCCTCGTGCCGGTCAGCGACAAGACGCTCGCCTACGCCCAGGAGCTGCTCGCGGCGCTCAAGGCCGCGGGCGTGCGCGCGACGATCGACGAGCACAGCGACAAGCTGGGCGCCAAGATCCGCAGGTCAGAGATCGAGAAGGTGCCCTACACCCTCGTCCTGGGGGGCAAGGAGGCCGAGTCCAGGTCGGTCAGCGTGCGCAGCCGGGCGCGCGGCGACGAGGGCGTGATGGCCTTCGACCAGTTCCAGCTGCGGATCACGCAGGAGATCCGCTCGCGGTCCCTCTCCGAGAAGAAGCCGACGGCCTAGCCGGCGCTTCAGACCGCGGCCTCGCCGCGCTCGTCGGTGCGGATCCGGATGACCTCCTCCAGCGGGACGAGGAACACCTTGCCATCGCCAATCTTTCCCGTCTTCGCAGACTTGAGGATGGCGTCGACCGCCTTGCCGGCCATGTCGTCGGCGACGGCGATCTCTATCTTCACCTTCGGCAGAAAATCAACGGTGTACTCGCTTCCGCGGTAGATTTCCGTGTGGCCCTTCTGACGGCCGAAACCCTTCACCTCGGTAACGGTCATTCCTTCGATGCCTGCCTCCGCAAGCGCCTCCTTCACCTCTTCGAGTTTGAACGGTTTGATGATAGCGATGATGAGTTTCATTCAGATAGGGTTTGGAAATTACCGATTCCAGCCCACGAGGATAGGGTGGGCTTGCGGACCGCGCAAGCACTGCTTCCTGTCACGAGTTCTTTCCGGGGCGTCGCAGGATTCACGCTGCAGATGAATGCATGGCTCGGTCATAGCAGACATTATGCCAAAGGCTGCTCGGGCGCCACGACGGCGATATGGAGGTCCGCCAGCTGCCGGGGTGTGACCGCGGTCGGGCTCCCCGCCATGAGGTCCTGGCCCTTCTGGGTCTTCGGGAAGGCGATCACGTCGCGGATGCTCGTCGTTCCGCAGAGCAGAGCGACGATGCGGTCGAGGCCGAAGGCGATGCCGCCGTGCGGGGGCGCGCCGTAGGTGAAGGCGCGCAGCATGTACCCGAACCGGCTCTCCACGACATCGGCTGGGATCTTGAGCACGTCCTCGAACACCTTCTTCTGCAGCGCGGGCTGGTGGATCCGGATGGAGCCGCCCCCGAGTTCCATCCCGTTTAGGACGACGTCGTAATGCTGGCCCCTCACCGACTTGGGGTCGGTCTCGAGGAGGCCGGCGTCCTCGGGCACGGGGGCCGTGAACGGATGGTGCGTCGCGACGTAGCCCTTGTGCTCCTCGTCGAACGTCATCAGGGGAAAATCCACGACCCAGAGGAACTTCCAGTCGTCGGGCCTGAGCGTGAGCTTCCCCCTCTTCTGGAGCAGGGCCGCCGCGTCCAGGCGGATGCGCCCCAGGATCGCGCAGGCCTTCTCCCACGGTGCCGCGGCAAAGAAGATCATGTCGCCGTCGGCCACGTCGAGCGAGGCCGACAGCGCGGCCTTCTCGGACTCCGAGAGGAATTTCACGATGGGCGACTTCCACTCCCCTGCCTCCACCTTGATGAAGGCGAGCCCGCGCGCGCCCAGGCTCTTCGCCACGTCCTCGAGGGTCTTGAGCTCGCCCTGCGTCAGGTCGGCGAGCCCCTTGGCGTTGAGGGCCTTCACGGCGCCGCCGGAGGCCACCGTGCCCTGGAAGACCTTGAAGCTGGACGTCCTGAAGGTCTCCGAGAAGTCCTTCAGCTCCAGCCCGAAGCGCAGGTCGGGCTTGTCCACGCCGAAGCGGTTCATGGCGTCCCGGAACTGCATCCGGGGAAAGGGGACAGGGATGTCGGTGCCGAGCAC